>JAJZPB010000019.1 GCA_021811365.1 bacterium | reverse complement strand
TTGACGGAAAATGGTCGCAATATCGTCTTGTATGGCGTCGTGGAGCGCGACTACGCGCTGGTCTTCAGGCAGCTCACGCACGACGCGTTTAAGCACCGCCGCCTCGAAGAATGTGCTCGCCGTTTCCGCGGTCGAAATTGGATGCCCCTGGTAGATGGGTGGTTGCTGTTTTGCACGCTCTGCGTGGATAGCGTGCCCGCTCTCGTGCGCAAGCGTTTTGAGAGAATTGAAGTCATTAGTATGGTTAAGCAGCATCATGGTTGGCATGCCCACGCCAGAGGAACAATACGCGCCTCCCGTCTTCCCTTTTTTCGGGTAGACGTCAACCTGGCCATTGGCGAGGAGACGATCGAAGAGAGTTCCGTACTGCGGGTCAAGCCGGGTGAATTCGTCTCGCACAATATCGACAGCACGCTCGAAAGGAATTTGCTGCGAAACCGTTCCGACTACTGCCGCACGGTCCGCGTACGTGAGGCGATCAAGTTTCAGTAGCTTGCGCTTCGCTTCGTAAAAGCGATGCGCTATCGCGTTGCTTTTTGATACTGCGTCTACGAGTGCAAGCACGCTTGTAACATCGTTTTGGTATCCGCGGATAGTTGCTTCGTAGGGTTCTTTGATTTTGCGTAGCTCGTCGTCGATTTTTTTGTCCGTATAGACCGCATTAAGTTCACTTTCCGCTATATCGCCCGTAGCAACATAGGCAGCATTGAGCGCGTGCCCGAGCGCACGGCGTTTCTCTGTCGGCAGGTTAGCGAGCATGCCCTGCGCTTGGGGCAATGGGATTTCATCTCCGTCCAGCAGCACCGTCTTTTTGTTGAGAATGTTGTCGGTGGCCTGAATCCATCGGTTGTAGGCGACTTCGCTCGTGAGGGAGAGGATTTTTTCCTCTGGCTCTGAGAGATCGTATTTCGCATTTTTAAAGAGTTGTTCGAGCCAGTAGCGATACGGCGCAAGTACTTTTGCTGAAAGAAACGTTTTCTGTTGTGCCACAGAGACCTTCCCTAGTTCGAGTCCAAAGAAAAGAATCTGGTTGCTGCGTTTGGTGCCACGACTCTCGAGTTTTGCCGCTAGCGCCTCGGCCGGCTTGTCTTCAACGTTTATGTCCTTGCGGTAGTAGGTGTAGTAACCGGCCTTCGAGGCATCGAGGAGCATGAGCTTTTCGTAGTCCGCGAGTGCTTTAGCGAGCGCGGCGGGCTTTTTCAGGTGATCGTTACTTTTGCGGTACTTGCGGGCAAATGCGGCAATGGCGGCATCGGCCTTTCTTTGATCTCGCTCGATTTTAGGGTCGTCGAGTCCTGTATAAAAAAGCGTGAGGTTCCAGGCGGTTTTCATACAGGCAAGCATACCAAGCCTCGCAGAGGCTCACAAATGAGTGGCCTATCGTTGTGTGAGATGGTCACCGCACCGGTACTGCTTGGCTGCTGCGCGGCAAGTCGAGTGCTGTACGCACCCGGTCAGCACTAGGGTAAAAGCATCCACCAGTGATGACTTTTCTGCCAGCGATCGCACCAGCGTGCGCGCTGAGAACTTTCGCGTACCCGTTCGTTGGCGCATGGAGACAGTCATTTCAACAACTCCTAGCAGCGTTCGCTTACTGCCGACCGGGTTGTCTTTTAGTCTAGGCACGCGTTTCGTACTGCGCGTCTAACCTAACCAATCGATGCTAGGAATGCCGTGAGCACTAAGGTATTCGTTTGCTTTTTTAAAATGACCATTGCCGAAAAAACCAGCAGAAGCTGAGAGCGGCGACGGGTGGGCGGACTCAAGTACCAGGTGCTTAGTGCGGTCGATATGAGCGCCTTTCTTTCGTGCATAGTTGCCCCAGAGCATAAACACAAGATGCTCGCGTTCCCGTGAAAGCGCGGCAATGGCCGCGTCGGTAAACCGCTCCCACCCCTTCCCCGCATGGGAGTTTGAAAGCCGCGCCCGTACGGTGAGCGTTGCGTTGAGTAGTAGAACACCTTGTTTTGCCCAGCGGCTGAGATCTCCTGAGTGGTTGTGCATCGTCGCGCCGTATTCCGCTTCAATCTCCTTATAGATATTTTGCAGCGACGGCGGCAGCGGTACACCATATTCAACCGCGAAGCTTAGTCCGTTTGCCTGCTTCGGTCCAATGTACGGATCCTGTCCGAGAATGACCACGCGTACGTTTTCAAAGGGGCACAAATCAAATGCCTTAAAAATATGTTTGGGAGGCGGATACACGACCGCGTTTTGGTATTCTTTTTTTACGAATGCTGCGAGCTCCTGAAAGTACGGCTGTTTGAACTCGCACGCGAGGCGTTGCTTCCATGAGGGGTCTATGGCTACCTCCATGCTAATCCACTATACCAAACAGCGGCGGGCGCAAGACTTCCCGTGCGCCGCGCTGATCTGCCGCTAGGTGCGATGCGTGTAGCAGCTGCTATGTGGTGCGTTCGCTCTTTTGCTTTCGGAAAAGCGCCAACAAGGTTTTTCCTGCGGACTCGCGATACGTACAGTAGTCGCACGGACCGCCGCCAAAGGATGTGCCCGGTGCGGGAATCTCGTCGGAAAGAAGCATCTCCTTCAGCCGACCAAGAAGCGGTTCTATCCAGTCGTCGTTACCAGTGTAGGCGATGAGCTTGATGTCGAACTCGAGCTTCGCGTCGAACGCCTGCGCCTCGCTGTTGCCATTGGCGTACACGAAGTACCCCGTGGTAGACACAGAAAATCCGTTTTTTCGAAAGAGCCATTGGTATACCTCCATTTGACGCTTGTACGAGTCGTAGAGGTCCTCTTCCGTTGACGGCCCGACCTTTTTTGACGTCGCTTTGTAGTCTGCAATGATGAGTTCTCCCGTAGGGGTCACCCACACATCGTCGATTCCGCCACGGACAAGCAGGTTCGTCGGTTTGTGCAGGTATGCGATACCGCGTTTAAGAGCGTCGCGCCATTCTTCAAGTTGCTCGTGCGCAAACGGGACTGCATCAATGCCGTACTTTGTCATGAGCGCGTGCGGCGCGCCCTTCGCGCGCAACGTATCAAACTCGCGTTTCAAGAGCTCATCCACGGCGTTATTGAGCGTAAAAGACGGCCCGGATGGGCGCTTTATTCCGTACTTAAGGTCGAGGAAAGCGCAGCGCTCGCACTCAGCAAAAAGATCTATCTTTGATCGGCTTATTTTAAACGGCTCGCTGCTTGCTGGGTCAAACACGCCCCATCTTTTTGTCGACCGAAAGCCGGCCATGGTTAATTAACCGTGTTGAAGTACACAATGACCGGTTTCCCGCTGTCGAGCGCAACGTATACGCTTGTACTTGCGAGATCAAAGGCGCTGCTCGTTGCGACCGCGGCGCGGTAAAGTTCTACCGCATAGGAGCGACCCGGCATCGTTGCGCGCAGTAGCGGTACGACGACGTTCGCTCGCGGACCAGCGGCTCGCGCCGCTCCGAGCACATTTCCAAGAGCTCCGGCGTTCACCTCGCGTACCGCTACCCACACACCCGGCGGAGGAACGGTCACTGACTCGATTGTTACTGAGTTACCTGCGGGCTGGTCAGACACGGCAAGTGCCGTTGTGGTACTTGTGGCGGTTACGGGCGCAGCACCGCTCAGCAGTGCAGTCGAACTCGCGGTTTCCTGCGCTCGCGGCGTAAGAGCACCGTTCCAGGTTGCGTTGCCGTAGAACCACGCTATAGAAAGCAGAACGCCGACCACGAGTCCGCCAATAAAGGTTTGCATCGAAAACGTTTTCATTCCCACACCTTACCACGCACGGCCAAATCCTTCCAAAGCAGTCAAGCCGGTGCAAAGAAACACGCCATTGAGTTATCCGTGTGTCAATAGTCCGTCCGCTTCGGCGATGAGTACGCCTATGCGTTCGCTAGAAAGGTGCAGCGGCGCAAGTAAGTCGCGATTTTTGACGATTTGGTCGACCGTGACGGTTAAATCGCCTATGAGCAGGCGTTTTTCGGCGGTCGTTAGCGCGGTGAGAGCGGTAATCGGGTATATTTTCGCTTTGTTCATACGCATAAAAAGAGACGCGTCACGCGGGTAGCTCCAGCCAAGGAGCTCGACGCCGGAACACTCGGCGTATTTGATCGCTTCGGTAGTAAATTTCGTGTTCGTCACCAGCATGCCCCGGTCGATTGGACAGGTTCGTGCGTCTGCATTGCACGCAAAGATATCGTCAAAGCGGCTCTTGACGTACAGCGCGACTTTCAGGTCCGTTTTGTATGCCGGGTCGTTATGGTATTTAAGCTCGGCAGCGAGAAACTCGTTTTTATCCGGGTGCGAAGCGTAGAAGTCCGTCTCGTGCTGTACGCAGCGGCCCTGGATAAGTTTACGCGTTTCAACGCGCCAGCCCTCAGCTTCAAAAAGTCGAGAGATGAAGTCCTCGAACGGATGTCCTGATGGTCCGAGCTCGAGTAGCGCGCGGCGCATGGCGTAGCGTGCGGCAACCGGTCTCCCCTCTTTGCGCAGGAGAGAGAACGCCCGTCCGTAAATTTCCTTAGACGTGGAACCCGCTACAACGGAGTTCGTTATCGTTTCAGCGATGCGCGCAGCGGCTCGCTCGCTTGCGCCGACACGCTCAAGTGAGGCAATAAGCCGTTCAGGATCAAAGAGTTCCACTGATCCGTCTGCCTTCACTATATGGGGGAACGAAGTCATGAAGGCGTACTGGTGCTCGTGCTGGCGAGAGCACCGTTAATAGTGGCGGTAATCGGCGCATTTTGGGGCGCTTTGACCTGGACGGAGAACGTGACAGTACTGGGCAGCTGCAAACAGACGCCTTGGTCAGCGGGCATCGAGAGCGTGAGCCGTATTGCGCTGGTGCTCGAACCGGTCGTGATGGGGGTTGCAGTAGCGGTAACGAGCGTGCAGGAATTAGGCGCCAGTACCGAACCGGTAATGGTATGGATGCCCCGCCGGTAGGCATCTCGGTAGGCGACGACTGGTGTCGTAGTTGGAGCGCCGGCCGGTAGGACAGCCACTCCGCCATCACGCGCATGCGGAATCGATAGCGCAAAACCAATAATAATCGCTACTGCGATAATCGCCGACGCGGCAAGTAAACGCGAGGAATTCATGCGTCTATGATACCACCGCCCGCGAGTTCGGTGCCTGCATAAAAGACCAGCGACTGACCGGGAGTCGGGAGCTCGGTGAGGGTTTCTGACGGAAAAAAGCAGTTTCCCTGAACGCGTCCGGCAGTTCGCGGGCCCCGATAGCGCAACTGCGCAACGGTCACACTAGCGGCTTCCCGGTGCCATACTTCCTGCGAAAAGGGAACGCCGTCAGTACGTTGTATTTTTTTACCGGTACGGTCGTGCGCAACGGTAAGCTCATTCGTCGCAATGTCTTTTGCGACGACATACCAGGGGCCGCCCGTTGCTCTGTCGAGAGCAATGCGTTCACCTATCGTATAAAGGACCGCTCCTGCATGGATGCCGACGCATTCTCCGTTCTCGGTTACTGCGCTGCCAGGCGTCGGTTGGAATTCGTTTTGTAAGAAGTCCTCGAAAGAAATAGAACCGAGAAAGCATACGCCCTGGCTGTCTTTTTTGTCCGCTACCGGCAGCCTAAAGCGCCGGGCGAGAGCTCTCGTTTCTGCCTTTTCCATTCCCGAAAGCGGGAACAAGGTTGCAGCGAGGACCTCTTTGGGTACCGCCCAAAGGAAATAGCGTTGGTCCTTGCTTCCACTCACATAGTGCCCGGTCGCGATTAGGTCGGCATGCTGCGCTTTGGCAAATCGGTAAAACGCGCCGAATTTAACCTCGCGGTTGCACATGACGTCTGGATTTGGCGTACGCCCGACGCGATATTCGGCAAGGAGGTAATCGATAACGCCGTGCTTGTACTCTTGACTTGCGTCAAGCGTATGGAACGGCAGGTGCAAGTGTGCGGCCACCCGCATAGCGTCACGTCGGTCCGCCGCCCAGGAGCACGGCAGTCCCGGCGGGTACCAACCCTTTATGAACACGCCAGTCACGAGCGCCCCAGCGCGCTCTAGCAGCGCCGCGGATACGGCGCTATCCACGCCCCCCGAGAGGCCGACGAAGACCTTTTTTCCGCGCACCTCCATACTCGTATATAACCACACTTACCCAAAGAGCAAGAGTCGGGCTACAGGTACGTCCGCTCGTTCGCTAAGTGCTGCGCATAGGTAGCTGCGTAATGCATGCGGCCGTCTTTGCCCGTGAGGTAGTACAGGTACTTCGATTTTATGGGAAAAGCTGCCGCCTCAAGAGCGGAAAGGCCGGGGTTGCCGATTGGCCCCGGAGGAAGCCCGGTATGCGTGTAGGTGTTGTAGGGCGAGTCGACGCTTAGGTCAGCAAAAGACGGCGAATAGGTCTGTTTGCCGTAAATGTAACCGAACACCGCATCGACCTGTAGCGGCATGCCTTTGGCAAGTCGATTCCACATAATGCCGGCAATCATGCGCTGGTCCTCGCTGGTAGCCGCTTCGTCCTGGACGAGCGAGGCTACCGTTACAATATCCGAAAAAGAGTGAGTCGAGGTCGCAAGGTTCTGCTGAAGCACCGCAGTTTTTGTTTCGAAATTCGCGTGCATTTCCTGCACGATGGAGTTCGCAGTTGCCGAGGGAGCGAAGATGTACGTGTCTGGGAAGAGATACCCTTCATACGGCTGCCCTGCTGCAATAAAGTCAGAGGATGCTATTTGCGGGAATTCAGCGGCTACCTCCTGTGCCATTTCGCGAACGCTCATTCCTTCGCGGAAGGTGATACGCATAGAAGGAATCCCGTACCTGCCGTTTGTAAGTCGGTTTGCAACCGTAAGCACGTTTTCAGGGCGAGCGAATCGATACGCGCCCTCTTTTACGATTTTGCCTGTTCCCAGTAGTCTCAGAAGTAGTTCAAGCACGCGCGGGGACCTAATGACGTGTGCTTCCGCGAGCACGCGAGCATCGCTCGTGGCGCTTGCGCTCGGTGCGATGACGACGGTCGTGCCAGGAACGAAACCTGCGGGTGCCGCAAACATCGCCAAGTATCCAGCAGTAACCACGGCAGCGATAACGACTATGCTCATAAGCCATACGCGCCCGAAGCGGTGCAGGTGCATCGACAGCGCTGCGAGCGAAGCGGCACAGTAGCGCAACACACAATCAGTAACAGACCGCATGCTATATCGGGAGGTTCGCGGGCGCCTCGCCTGTTGCTGAGGGTACCCGGCCAAGAGTCGGTGTGGCAACCGCCTGTGACGGAATGTGATAAAGCGTAGCAATTTCCTCCGTGCTCATTACAATCGCGTCTTTCATGGAGTTGTACGGTTCAAAGTAAAACTGTCTTCGGCGGTAGGCATCAATAAGGTCTTCGCGCATCTCGTTCTTGCGTTTATCGACGTTCCATTCCCACGGATAATCGTCGAACTTCGCCATCCACCCGGTATGCCGAAGCCCGTTCCATCCCTCAGAAGAAAATTGCTTAAAGAGTCCAATGATACCGGAAATAGTGGTGGGGTCGTACGCCTCCGGTTTCGCGAGATAGACCACGCGCATCCCCACATCAAATGCTTGCTTTGACACATTCCGCTCGATTGCTGCCATCATCTCCGATTGGCCCTTCGTGGGGTTCGGGAAGCCCTCGCTCTCGCGCTCTTCGCCGGTGAATACATCTTTGTATCGGACCTTGCCTACCGTTTGAGCGCGAATTCCCTGGATAAGCTCTTGGGCAAGGTCTCTCCAGGTGAACACGTCACCTTTCCCATTACGCTTTCCGTACTTTTCACCTTTGTGGACGCGGATAATCATCTGAATCCAGATATTTTCTCCTTTGCGCATCGAGCCGAGAAATTCTATGAGGTTTGCAAGCGGGTCGACTTGCTCGTACTCCTTTTGCACTTTATCGAGGCCGTACTCCACGTATGTTTTAATCGGAATAGGATCCGGCTGCGTATGCTTAAAGTCGCAGCCCCAGATGGTCCACTCACCAGGTTTCGCTGAGATGGTTCGCGTGTAGTCCGGCACTTCCGTCACCTGCGCACCGGCGTACTGCGCATAAATCTGCGATTCGATAATGCGGCGGAAGCCTTTCCGCGTCCATATAAAAAAATGGACCTGCCCGTCTATCGAAGCTATCTCAAGCGACCACCAGGGTCGTACTTTTCCCATCAAACGCGCATACCAGGTCCCTTCGCCCGGTGACAGGTGCATACCAGAGAGAACAGTCTCCATAGCAAGCGGTGTCTTTAGAACGGCACGCGGCGGTCGGACCTCAAGCAGGATCACGTCCTGGCCCGCAATAAACTCTGACTGCTTGAGAATTTTCCAGAGATTCCACGCGCCCGCAACAAGCATGGGAGGCAGCCACAGCGGTGCCAAAAAAAGCGCCAGTTGGATGGCTGACACCGTGGGGCCGTTCATGAAAATGAAAGCGACGATGAGCAGCGTTACGCTGGCGAAAAAAATCGGACGGTGCTCGAGTTCGATGCCCGCCTTCGATTTGATCTTAGACAGACGCTCTTCCAGATTGTGAAGGAACGGAATCATGCGTTAGAAAAAGTATAGCAAACATACACCGCGCGTTGGCGCGGTGTATGTTTGCAGTGTTTAAAACAAATTCCTAGACGGCTGTGTACTTGCCGTCAGCCGCACGCTTGAAGTAGCGTGGGTCGTTGAGGTTTACAAGAATCGTATTGTCTTTAACGAAGCGCGCTTGCTTAACGTGGTCAATAATTTCATCCCGTTTGAGCGGGCCTTTCTGTTCGAGTACCTCGCGGATAACATCGCGTACAACGCCCGGAGCGTAGCCCCACTCCTTCAGCGCATAGAGGCCGCGGCCGACGAGCACAAACCGAGAATCCTTTATGAGCTCGTTATGCGTGGTTGCTACGTGGGCCTTCTTAGAGAAAACGGTAGAAATGGTCTTGGCGACTTCGGAGAAGTGCATGGGTTTACCGTTACGCTTAATCGTCAGGTATGCGTAATCGCGAATACCCTTCGTGCGTATAGCAGAAGCGGAAGCTCTGCCCCACTCGGCGAGCGGATTCTTGCCGATGCGTTTTGAGATCGAAAGCCAGCGTTTCAAGACCTCTTCGTTCTTGTATGCGTCGTTCACCTCCTTAAGCTCTTCAAGAAACCGGTCAAGCAGTTCCGCTTCAGGTATAACTTGGTCGTCTGGAAGCGCGGCGTAGAGATTCATAAGGGCTGCATGGATTTTCTTTGCGGTTGACTGGTCAATGTGCCAGCGCGCAAGAAAGTCGTCAGTCTCGCGTTCGCGATAGAATCCAGCGTCAAGCACTAAAAGAAAGCGAAAGCGATTGCGCGCGCGCTCATCTTTCCCGAGCACGGCGAGTAGCTCTTCCTCAGGCACAAGACCGCCGAGCGCCTGCACTGCTCGTGCAAGTTCTTCGAACGCGCCGTGCGCCTCCCGGTACGTTTTGCTGCCCCGAATTGCGTCGAGCCCCGCGGCTTCTATCTGACGAACTCGCTCTCGGGTGATACTCGAGCGGTCGCCAATAGCCTCAAGCGTCTCTCGACGAACGTTAGTGCCCAGGCCGAAACGACGAACCAAGACGCCACGCGGGCGCTCCGGCGCAGCCCCCAGGAGGCGCTTTACCAGCGCCGTATCGTCAAA
Source organism: bacterium (assembly GCA_021811365.1). Taxonomy (GTDB): domain Bacteria; phylum Patescibacteriota; class Minisyncoccia; order Phycocordibacterales; family Phycocordibacteraceae; genus C7867-001. Next base: position 3,534 of record JAJZPB010000019.1, on the reverse strand, counting down.
CGTCAAACGGATCGGTTTAAGGCCGCTATCTGCTCGCTTCGCTTTTCTAGGCATAGTTTGTAGTATAAGTTATAGCAAATACTTATAAAGACGTCAAATGGCGGAAGTCTGCTCAAGAATTATGGGCCCGGAGCTACGATATTCAGTATCCGTCCCGGTACGTAAATCGTTCGAGTGAGCGTCCGGCCAGAAAGCAGCTTGTTCAGGGAATCATTTGCGTAGACGGCTGCAAGCGCCTCTTCCTCAGAAGCGTCATTAGCGAGGGTCACTTCGCCGCGGCGCTTCCCATTAACCTGGACGCCAACGGTAACGCGCGACTCGACAAGCGCTGCGCTGTCGTATTCCGGCCACGGCGCGGTATGCACCGAGCCCGCTTCGCCCGCACAGGACCACAACTCATCACAAAGGTGGGGTGCAAACGGGGCAAGCACGCGCACGAACGCAGACCACGACGATTTGTCTATTGCGCCCGCTTCCTCTATCGCGTTGATAAAAATCATGAGCTGACTTACCGCGGTATTGAACTTGAAGGCCTCGATATCTTCACTGACTTTTTTTACCGTCTGCGCGAGCGGCGTTAAGAGCGCGGGGACCGGAGCATCAACCACGAGGTCCTGCGCGTTCCAGACGCGCTCAACAAAGCGCGCTGAACCGGCGATGGAGGCAGTACTCCAGGCGGTGGTATTGCTAAACGGGCCCATAAACATTTCATACAGGCGGAATGCGTCGGCACCGAACTGCGCTACGACATCGTCTGGGTTAATCACGTTACCCAAGCGTTTGCTCATTTTGCGGCCGTCTTCGGCCAAGATGAATCCGAGAAACTCCAGCCGAGCAAAGGGCTCCTCGGACGTAACCACGCTTATGTCGTAGAGAAACTTATGCCAAAAGCGGGCATAAATTAGATGCCGTACTGCGTGGTCGCCGCCTACGTATACGTCGACGGGCCCCCAGTACTTTTCGTTTGAGGCGCTCACCAGCTGCTCGTCGTTGTGTGGGTCCATATAGCGCAGGTAGTACCAAGAAGATCCCGCCCACTGCGGCATAGTGTTTGTCTCCCGTTTAGCTGGCCCCTTGCATTTCGGGCAGGTCGTATTGACCCAGTCGGAAATTGCAGCAAGTGGCGACTCGCCGGTTCCGGTGGGTTCGTAGCGTTCGACATCAGGCAGGGTCACCGGCAGGTCTTCGTACGGTACCGGTACGGCTCCGCAGGTTGCGCAGTGAATGATGGGTATCGGTTCACCCCAGTACCGTTGGCGACTAAAAACCCAGTCGCGTATTTTGTAGCGGGTTACCATTCGTCCGCCGACCATGGCGACGATCTCCTGTAGAGCTGCGCGATTCTTCTTTCCCGAAAACGACCCCGAGCGCGCGAGAAGTCCGTCACCGCTGTATGAGGCGCTGCCGGTGAAGCGGGACAACGCTCGCTGGTGCTGATCGTCATGGATTTCTTTGCGCGCTCGAGCAACTGAAACCCATTCAACCTCGAATTTCCCCGCTTCGTTCTCCTCAAGCTGCTGCTTCTGCCGCGCGTCGCTTCTGAGACGGCAATGCACGAGAGTCGTGTGCGCAACGGTTGCTTGATTCTTCGAGAACGCGAAATAGGAATGGTGGACTGTTTCCTCCGCTCGCTCGATTGGTTCGATGTCTGTATAGCCGGTTTCCTCGGCAATTTCGCGCAGTGCGGTTGTGAGCGGGTCCTCCCCTTCCTCGATTGTTCCGCCAACCAGAAGCCGGCCGCCAAGTTCCTGCGGCCACTTTATGGTGAGAACATTGCCTTCCCCATCTTCCACTACCGCCACGATCTTTTCTTTGTGTTTTGGGTTGTCCTGCGGCTCGCCCGTTACCGGGTCGATAACGTACCGAATCGGCAGTTCAAATTTCTTTGCAAATAGAAAGTCCCGTTCATCGTGAGCAGGTACCGCCATGATTGCACCCGTACCGTAGCTGCCGAGCACGTAGTCAGCAGTGAACACTGGGATGGCCTCATTGGTCGCCGGGTTCATCGCTCGTATGCCTCTGAGTTCGACGCCAGTTTTTTCTTTTTCCTCAGCACTCCGCTCGATTTCCGTTTTTGCCGCAGCCTGAGCGACGTACGCAGCAACTTCTTTAGTGTTTTCGAAAACGTCTCCGCGCGAAAGAGCTTCTACAAGCCACGGGTGTTCGGGCGCAAGTACAAGATAGGTCGCACCGAACAGCGTGTCCGGGCGCGTCGTAAAAACCGTTATCTGTGCTAACTTTCCCGTGCCCTCCCGCGTAAATGAAATCGGAAAATCAATTTCCGCGCCTTCGCTCCGGCCTATCCAGTTGCGCTGCGCTTCCTTGATGTGCTCTGGCCAGTCGAGCGTGTCCAGGTCTTTGAGGAGCCGATCGGCGTAGTCAGTGATTTTAAGCACCCACTGAGGAAGCCGTTTTTTCTCAACCGGCGTACCGCATCGCTCGCACACAGCGCCGTCGAGGTCTTCGTTAGCAAGACCAGTCAGACATGAGGGGCACCAATTTATCGGTTCGTTCGACTGGAAGGCGAGACCGTGTTCAAACAACTTGAGAAAAATCCACTGCGTCCATTTATAAAAAGCGGGATCAGTCGTATTTATTTCGCGGGTCCAGTCGTAGTCAAAGCCAATATGCGCCAGCTGATGCTTGAAGTTCGCTATATTCTTGTCTACTGCCGCGCGCGGATGAATCTTGTTTTTGATTGCGTAGTTTTCGGCCGGAAGACCAAAGGCATCCCAACCCATAGGGTGGAGGACCTCGTGCCCTTTCATGCGGCTGTAGCGAGAGTAGATGTCGGTAGCGATATAGCCCTTCGGATGTCCGACATGCAGACCCTCGCCCGACGGATATGGAAACATGTCAAGTACGTACTTCTTAGGCCGTACACGGTTTTCGGCTGTTTTATAGACCTGCAGCTCTGCCCATCGCTTCTGCCACTTTTTTTCAACTGCCGCATGATCAAATGTGCGTTTGGCCATCGTAGTAGATTTATCGGTTAAAGAATTCCGAAGTAACTATTCATCACGAAAGCGCTGCCAGCCTATATACAAAAGTGCAGCGAGTCCGGCAGCGGCAATGATAAGGCGTGTCCAGCCTCCTGCGTTGCTCCAGTACGAAATGGAGCCTATGACAAGCGCCAGCGCGCCGCCGTAGGAGAGACCGGAAGCTATCGCTGAAGACCCAAGCGGCGTGAGCCCGGTCGTAATCGCCGCTATCCCGAGTACCACCATAAGGACAAAGGCATACAGCGCGCGCTGACTGACGGCTTCTTGGTACGGCTGCTGGCACTTGGAGTAAAGGTCGCAATAGCCGGTAGGTTTGGAAGTCAGTGTAGAACTCTCTGGAGCCGGACCGGCAGGATTTGCTGTCCAGATTCCACCCGCTGCAGCACACTTTGCTGGGGATTGCGGCACTGGGCCCGCATTTACGGGACAATACTGGTCATACTGCGGAGCAGGCAACGCTAGAGACGCAATTGAGAAGAACAATACATTGAGTATGATCGCAATTCCTAGCGCGAGCGCCCACCGGATGACT
>JAJZPB010000004.1 GCA_021811365.1 bacterium | reverse complement strand
GCTCCCGGGCATCTTGCCGCCCTTAACAAATGACGAGGCGCTCGAAGTAACGGCTATTCACTCGACCGCAGGCGTGCTAAAAGAGGGCGCAGTGGTGCACTATCCGCCCTTGCGCGCTCCCCACCATAGCGTTTCAATGGTGGCGATTGTGGGAGGCGGCACGGTGCCGAAAGCGGGAGAAGTTACCCTCGCGCACAAGGGTGTGCTTTTTCTGGACGAATTCCCTGAGTTCGATCCGCGTACGCTTGAAGCGTTGCGGCAGCCGCTCGAAGACCGTGTTGTTACGGTAGCGCGAGCGAAGGCGAGCATCACCTTTCCGGCGGACTGCATGCTCGTTGCGGCTATGAATCCTGCCGACTCGCTCTCGAACGATCCGCGCGTCACGGATCGTGCTGCGGCGCGCCAGGCGCGCCGCATTTCACGACCCATCGCCGACCGGCTCGACCTCTGGGTAGAGGTGCCGCACGTGCCGCATGAGACATTGGCGAAACTTGCGACCGGAGAGGCTTCGGAAACAGTGCGTGCGCGAGTCGCCAAAGCGCGTGCTCGCGCGCAGAAGCGCGCTGGCAAAGCCAGCGCGACCAATGCGACGCTTTCCTCGAGACAACTCGATGACATTAGTGCGATTTCGAAATCTGCGCGGGACACGCTCTCTGTCGCAGCGGCCCGCCTTGGTCTTTCTCCGCGCGGCTATCACCGCACACTGCGCATAGCACGAACCATCGCTGATCTTGCCGAAAGCGATAGTGTCGAAAGCGCGCATGTGCTCGAAGCACTCCAGTATCGCCCGCGCGGTCTCCTGGGTTTTGAATAAATACAAGAGTGGAGAATACTGTTCGTGTAGTATGCCGAACATGACAGAGCGCGCACTTATACTGAAAGCAAGGCGGACGCTCAAGGACGACGCGCGTCTGGGTGCGTTCGTTAGCTCGTGCGGCCCGCTGACGTTTCGCCGGGCGCACGCCGAAGACCCGTTTCAAGCGCTCTGTGAAGCAATCATATACCAACAAATTTCTGGAAACGCGGCTGCTTCCATACTTGTGCGTTTTCGCGCGCTCTGGCCTCGTGCTGCATTTCCAACGCCGCGCGCTGTTGCACGCATGGACATTGCCCGTATGAGAACCTGCGGACTTTCGCTACAGAAAGCTACCTATCTTAAGGACCTTGCCGCGAAGTTTTTGGACGGAACAGTCGCCCCGGTGCAGTTTCCCAAAATGAGTGACGAAGACATCATTGAACACGTCTGTGCGGTGAAAGGCGTTGGTCGTTGGACGGCGCAGATGTTTCTCATGTTTACGCTCCATCGCCCGGATGTGTTGCCGACCGGTGATTTAGGCATTCAGAAAGCGTTTCAGCGCGTGTTCAAGCTGAGAACGCTACCCGCACCGGCGCAGATGGAAAAGCTTGCAGCGCCGTGGCGCGGCAACCGCACGGTCGCCTGTTTCTACCTGTGGCGGATGCTCGAGGTTACGGCAGGCTAGCTGATTGATTGCAGAACCGCTGTTACTTTTGAGAGCACTTCGCTCAAACTCCCCGCGCCTTACGGCGCGAGGGGATGTCGCTGCGCTTCGCCAACTCTCAAAAAGTAACAGCGGTTCTGCTTCTTGAGCGAACACCCGTGACGTAAGACACGCCCGGTCCGATTCGTCCTATACTTAGGCCTATGCGAACAAACACCGTTTTTGTGATTTTAGCGCTCACTATCATACTTGGGGGTGTTGGGTACTATGTGTGGAGCCAGCCGGTCGGCTCGGGAGTTTCGCCGACCAGTACGACTACGGTGCAGACTGCGACTTCGACGGTCAACACCACGTCTGACGGCATCATAACCTTCGCGCAGCTCCCCGACTTCGGACTTGCCGTGACGCCACAGCAGGTCTTGAAGAGTGGCTACATTCCGCCGTGCGGCCAAAGCTTCGCGTACTGTCTTTATTATAGTGGTGCCGCATACCAGGGTACGAACTTCGAAGATGCGGGAGTGAGCATACGCAAGCGCTCGGATATAGCGACCGAACGGCTGTGTTTGGATACGCCGCCTGCAGGATATGCTGCGAGCATCACCCCCGTCTCGACCAATACTGCCGACGCGTACTCGACTAGCGTGTTCTCGCCCATTGGGGACGCGGCGATGGGGCATTACGCAACGGGTGCGGTATACCGACTCTGGGTTCGCAACGAGTCGGCGTGTTATGAGTTTCAGACGAGCCTAGGCGAAACACAGTTTGCAAATTATCCAGCAGGCGCGATCAAAGAATTTACGGCCGCCGACCGGCAAACAGTGCTCGAACTTCTTCAGCGGGAACTCCAGACCGTAACCATTGACGAAAGTGGCAGCCCGATTATGGTGTTCTCGGGAGCTAAAGGGTAGGGCGGCGCGCTAAAACGCGATAGCAGGCGGCGCGATTTGCGCCGCCTGCTGGTATGTTGTTTTTATTGTGGGCTGCAGGAGTCGCCGACGGGACAGTTACGGAATGGGTTTGCCGCGCCGCGCACCTCAAAGTGAACGTGCGGTCCGGTAGTCCAGCCGGTCATGCCGACGTACCCGATGATTTGATTTTTTGTAACTGTCTCGCCCGGAGACACTGCTGTGCGCAGCATGTGTGCGTAGAGGGTTTGCACGCCGTTGCTGAGGTTAATGACGACGTAATTGCCGTAGCCGCCATTCCATGCGCCGTTACCGCGCGCGATGATGACCGTGCCGGAAGCGGCGGCGTGAATTGGCGTGCCGCGCGGCGCTCCGATATCAACAGCATTCCACCCATGAATGCCCTGCGTAATGATCCCGCCTGGTACGGGGCTCGCAAAGAAGCCAGGAAGGGCAGGGCCATTGCCGCCGAGGTACGGCTCGCTAATCTTGCCTCTGCTCGGTGCGCGTTTGGTGCCACTGCTGTGCGGCGTGCTAAGAGAGGAAGTCGACGGTATAGAAAGCTCGCCGCCTGGAATGGTGATTGTTGCTCCGACCGGAGGCGGTGCCTGAGGGTCGAGGCCGTTGTACTGAGCGATTTCGAGCGGGTCAGCGTGGTATTTTGCCGCAATCGAAGTAAGCGTGTCGCCTTTTTGAACCACGTGCTCTACGCCAGAAACGGGCAGGATGATAAGCATATCGCCCGGGTGGATATCATTTGCGCCTTTGAGGTTATTTGCCCAGATGACGGTATTTACGGACACGCCGAACATATTCGCAATTTCAGAAAGCGTATCGCCCGGACGCACTACATAGACTGATATGCGGTCGGACTGTGTGGTCGAGGCAACATCGGCAATGGTTCCTGAAGGACCGCTGTAGGCGACAAGCGCGCTTTCGGATGTGGCAAGAGCAATAGGAGCACGCGCGTTCGGGTCGCTATTAAGGGGCGCAACGAGCGCGGGCGTTGTTGCGCTCGGTACGGCTGCACTCGTGGCGGCAGCTATGCCGGTCGAAAAGGGCCAAAATGCCTTGGCTTTACTCGGTAGCATGGACGCTGCGAGCGCAACCAGAGCGAATCCTGCTAATAGGAGCGCCACTTGCTCGAACGTTTTATATAAATCCAGAGTATCGCGCTTTGTAGCGGGAACAGGAGTTTTTTTAGGGAAATCTATACGTTAAGGAATGCACGTCAGCGAATCGGTCATAATACAAAAATGGCTTAGATAAGCCATTTCTTTCATCCATCCGTTCAGTCAGTACCGGCAGTATAGCGGAGAACCCAGTCGGGTCAACTGGGTAGGTGAAGTTTGTGTGGAGAAGGTTTTTATGTCGAAATTAGATTGCAGCGTGCCGTGAATGCGCTGTACACACTAGCGAACCCTCGCTTCTGCTCGGTATAGTGGGCAGGTGGAGTATCTCGATGGACTAAATGATCAGCAGCGACGAGCGGTACTTGCAACCGAGGGACCGATTTCCGTGCTCGCAGGAGCGGGTAGCGGCAAGACGCGCGTGCTTACGATGCGCATCTACCACCTCATACGGCTTGGGGTTCCGGGAAGCAAAATTCTTGCTGTTACTTTCACGAACAAAGCTGCTCGTGAGATGCGCGAACGCGTGCGCGCGCTTCTGGGCGAAGGCGCCGAGCTCCCTTTTATTGCAACCTTTCACGGACTGGGGCGTGAGCTGCTTGAGCGCCACGGGTCGGTCATAGGCGTGCCACGGTACTTTAGCGTATACGACCGCGACGACTCAGAGCGGGTAATCTCGACAGCGCTTAAGGCGCTCGACGTCTCGACGAAAGAACTTTCTCCGCGCGCCGTGCTGTCGCGCATTTCGCGCGCAAAGAGCAGCGGCATGACCGCACAGACGTTTAACGAAAAACTTGGTCGTTCGAGCTTCGGCGCGCGCATCACCGCAGAAACGTGGCTGCGGTATGAAAAAACGCTCGCGGCGGAAAAAGCGCTCGACTTTGACGACCTTATTGCGAAGCCCGCGCACCTGCTCGAGGAGTTTCCAGAGGTGCGCGCCGCAGTGCAGGAACGGTGGCAGTACCTGCACATTGACGAATACCAGGATACGAGTGCGCAGCAGGGGCAGATTGCGAACCTGCTCGCGGAAAAGCACAGGAACCTTTTCGTGGTGGGTGACATCGACCAGACGATTTATACCTGGCGCGGCGCGACCATTGAGAACTTGCTTGAGTTTGATCGAGCCTATCCGGAAGCGCAAACAATTATCCTCGAGCGCAACTACCGCTCGACGAAAAATCTCGTTGAGGCCGCAAATGCCGTCATTGAGAAGAACAAGAACCGTAAAGAAAAGCGAGCGACGACCGACAACGCACCGGGCGAGCCGATAATCATTCATCTATCCGGCAACGCGGAAGATGAAGCGCGCTGGATTGCGCTCAAGGTCCGCTCACTAGTACGCAATGGCGTGCCGCCTGAGGAAATTGCGATTTTGTACCGAACAAACTTCCAGTCGCGCGCACTTGAAGAGGGGCTTTTGCATGCCGGTGTGCCGTATAAGCTTCTCGGGACGCGCTTCTTTGATCGAAAAGAGGTCAAAGACGCACTTTCGTGGGTACGACTTGCGCTCGATCCTTCGCGCGAGGCAGATAAGGTCCGCGCGGCGGCGTCGCCGCCGCGCGGCATCGGCAAGGTGACGCTCGGCAAGCTCGCCGCAGGACAGCGCGACCTCCTGCGCGATGGCGAGCGTGCAAAGGTTGAGACGTTTGAGCGCGTCGTCCGCGAACTCGCGGACGCTGCTGAGCAAATGACGCCGAGCGAATTCGTGAAGCTGGTCATCGAAAAGAGCGGCCTGCGCCGCGCTCTTGGGGAAGAGGGTACCGCCGAAGACCGCGAGCGCTTTGAAAACGTCGAGGAGCTCGCGAGCGTTGCGGCACGGTATGATGGTGCAACCGGCAAAGAGGGCATAGCGCTTTTTCTCGCTGAGTCGGCCCTTGCAGGAGACCAAGATGAGCTCGACCGAACCGAACAAAAGGGCGTCGCGCTCATGACGGTGCACGCGGCCAAAGGGCTCGAGTTTACCGCGGTGTTTGTCGCTGGCATGGAGGAAGGGCTTTTCCCGCACAGCGGCATGGGCGACAGCAGCGACCGTGACGAGGAAGAGGAACGACGACTTTTTTATGTGGCGATGACGCGCGCAAAGGAGCAGCTTTTTCTTACGCTCGCGCGCGTGCGCAAGATTTACGGTGTGGATAGCTACGCGGAACCGTCCGATTTTTTGACTGACCTCGACCGCTCGCTCACGGTATATGATGAGGGACACGGATATGAGGAAAACGTCATCGAAATCTGAGCTGCCGCGTGCGGAAAAAACGCGCACGCGGGCGGCGCACAGTCCGAGGGCGTTCCGGTCCGGTCGGCAAACGCTCGCTCCCGTTCAGCGGTCTGCGCGACAGAGCGTGCTTGCAAAGAAGTCTCTCGGACAAAACTTCCTAAAGCACGCGCAGACAGCTGAACGCATCGCTGCGGCAGCACCGATAACGAACGAAAGCGTCGTGCTTGAGGTTGGTCCGGGCACCGGCAAGCTTACGCGCGCGCTGCTAACCCGTGCACAGAAGGTTGTCGCGGTCGAAGCGGACGAGCGCCTGCTCGCAGGGCTTCGGGACACGTTCGCACCCGAACTCGAGAGTAGAAAGCTCGAACTTATTCATGCGGACATTCGTACCTTTGCGCTCGAGCAGCTGCCGAAGGGGTACCAGGTCGTGGCAAATATTCCGTACTATCTCACGGGAGAACTTATTCGCAGACTGCTTACCGCGCAAAATCAGCCGTCCGCGCTCACCCTGCTCGTGCAAAAAGAGGTAGCCGAACGCATCGTGCGCAGTAAAAAGGAGAGCCTCCTTTCGCTTTCGGTGAAAGCGTACGGCGAGCCCGAGTACCGTTTTACAGTGCCGCGTGGCGCCTTTTCTCCCGCGCCCAAGGTAGACTCGGCGGTCATTGTAGTACGTAAGATTTCCCGAGCGCGCTTCAAAAATAGTGAGGAAGAGGCGCGTTTTTTTACGCTTATCCATGCTGGGTTTGCGCACAAGCGCAAACAGCTGGCAAAAAATTTTCACGAAGCAGGTCTTTCTGTGTCTGGACTTCCGGAGCGCATACGAGCGGAAGATGTCCCATTCAGTGAGTGGCTAAAGCGAGCGAAGCAGTAGGCCGCAACGAAACGTACGCGTACGTAGTGTGGTATGCGGCGTCACTGCATGTGCACAGCTTTCCTAGGAAAAGGTGGCCAGTACTGGGTATACTTGAGAGCGATACCATGGGGGGAATTGCACGAAATTGGCGCGTGCTTACAGCTACCGTAGGGGCCGTCGTGCTTGTGGGCGGGTCCTACTGGCTTTCGCATAGCGTTGGCACACCGCCTGTGGCACAGGCGTCGGAAGAGAGTGCCGTGCTACAGGCTATTGCAACGAAAGACTCGAATGGTGACGGGCTGCCGGACTGGGAAAAGACGCTCTATGGCATTCCGATAAATGCAACAACAACCGACTACTTCCATCTCGGAATGACCGACGGCCAAGCGGTCGCTAAGGGGCTCATCGTTCCTAAGGCGGTCGCCGACTTGCCCTCGGCGACTTCAACCGCCACGGGTGCGTCCGTCGCTACCGATTCATCGCTTCCTCCTGCGCCAGCGCAGGGTACGCTTACGAACGCTTTCGCACAGACCTTTTTAACTCTGTACCTTGCCGCTAAGCAGCAAAACGGCGGAGCCAATCTCACCCAGGCGCAGGTGCAGTCAATCGCCCAGCAAGCAATGACCCAGTTTGCTTCGAGCATTTCAGCGGCACCCGATTTCAAAACATTGCAGGATTTGACAACGGTGCCGAGCACGGCAACCGCGCTACGCGCATTTGCTACAGCGGCCGGGACGGTTTTTGAGACCAACACGGCGAATGCGTCCACGAGCGAAGTCGCGTATTTGCGCCAGGCGGTGCAAGACCCTGCAAACGACGCGGTGCCGCTTGCCCGCATTGCCTCAATTGCCAAGCTCTATCGACAAGCCGCTGTTGGGCTCGCAGCCCTTCCAGCGCCCGCGTCAATTGCGCCGTATGACCTTGCGGTTATCAACGCGCTTGTGCGCTTAAGTGGCATATTGAGCGATTTCACGAAGGTCGATACCGACCCTATGGCTGCTATGCTCGCCATTCAGCAGTACCCGACTGCCGTGCAACAGCTCGGTAACGGGCTTATCGGCATCAACCAGGTGTACACGACGTCGGGCATCACGTTTTCGGCAAACGACCCCGGCTCGACATTCATAAATATCATTCCGGACATTGCCGCCTCCCAGGCTACGACGCAAACGCCATGACGTATTCTCCCGTTACGCGGTTCCTTGCGCTTTCGCTCGTTGCGGCAGTGCTCATGCCGTCGGTGTTTTTTATGACGACGCCAAAAGCACATGCGGTCATCCCAGTTACGGTCGACTTTACCCCCACATTGCAGCCCGCCTTAAAATCAGCTATCGAGAATACTTTTACCGCAGTTAAGTCAGCAATTACCGCCGTCGCCACCGTTGCCAACAAGATCGCCTCATATATGCTGGTGGTCGATAAGTACGTGCTTGAGCCCATCGCGTTTATTGAAAGCGGTCAGCTTTTGAAGGCGATTACCGCGGGGGTAGTCCAGTTTGTAGACGGGGCCGCAAACGGCACGGGCATACCCCAGTTCGTGCAGGATATCTCAGGTAATTTGCAGGCAGTGGCCGACACCCAGGCGTTTTCGTTCTTTTCACAGTTCAGTTCGTTATCGAATTCGCCCTTTTCCTCGTCGATTGTTTCCTCGTTGAGGACGCAGTACCTCCAGGGGTCGACGCTCGGAGGATTTTTTGCAGCAAACCAGTGTACCCTCTCGCAGGTTTCTTCAAATATAACCGGCTATTTAAACGGCAACTGGTCGCAAGGCGGTGTTGCCGCGTGGTTTGCTCTGACCACGCAGCCTCAAAATAACCCGTATATGCTCTTCATGAATGCACGGGCGGAGGGGAATGCTCTTATGACGAATGCGGTAAACAACGCCTTCGCGCAGCTCAACTGGGGCAACGGCTTTCTTTCTTGGTGCGGGAGCACGAACACCATCGGCGGAGGCGTAGCAAACCCTACGACCGATGCCTGTACCCAGTCTAACGGAACGCCGGGCGTGATTAAGACGCCGGGCTCAGTTATTAAGGACGCTCTTAATAAAGCGCTCGGCGTGAACATCGACAAACTCATTCAAATGGGCCAGGTCGGTCCGGAAGTTAATGCGATTCTCGGTGACGTAGCTACGGTGATGAATACGCTCAGTTTCGGTCAGCAGCTTCTCGGCGGGGTGAATTCGGGCGGCCTCGCAGGGCTGACGAGTGGCGGGAGCGAATCGACGCTCAACCAATACCAAAATCAGGCGGGCTATCTCGGAGTGACAAACAGTACGGTTCTCAACACTAGTGCGGCGACGAGCGTTGGCACCGACCTTGCGTCCCGCGTTACGCAGTACCAAACCGCGTGGAATACGATTGCTGCAGCCACCAATAACGCGTCGTCTACGCTGCAAAAGCTCATAACAGCCTGCTCTGCATCAACAACGGTCGGTATGCAGATGCCCTCGACCGCGCAAACGACGCTCATTGAAGCGCAGGGCGCGCTCAGTTCCGAGGTTGCGCCGGTCGCTCAGCAGATTGCGCAGGCAAACGCGGTCATCGCGAGCGCGCAAGCTTTTCAGGCTCAGATTGCTGCTGACGCAAATGCGGGGAATACTGCGGCGTACGCGAGCGATTTGGCGCTCTCGCAAACAACCGCGCCCACTGAGACGGATATTGCGAATGTACAACAGCAGGCGATGTCATTTGGCAATGCGCAGGCAAGTGGCTCGAGCCCGCTTAGTGTGACCGCGTCTTCGCAGTTGGATCAAATGAACCTCATTGCCTCGAACGCGGCGGGGCTTTTCAGCTCCTGCGCTCCCGTGCCAGCCGGTACTACGGGTTACGGTGGCTACACCAACTACGGCGGTGGCGGCCAGTAGGTATGAGACGACTCTTTGCGGTACTTAGCATCGGCCTCGCGCTCTCCGCGAGCGCTGCGGCCTTTGCTTTTGTGCCGACAGCGTTTGCTGATCCCGCAACAGATGCCGGGGTGCCAGCGGCACAAGCAAATCCCCAGGATGCGAGCGCTTTGTCGCCGAATGCTACACCGCAGCAGCAGGCGGACGTTGCCGCAGCGCAAACCGCGGCAGCAAAAAAAGCACTTCCTCCAAATGTAACTCCCCAGCCGTGCAGCGGACTAAGTACTTTTAGCTGCATTCCGGGGGCGATAATGACGGAAATCGCAAGTCTTTTCGCGTGGCTGCTCGGCGTCGCCATGATCGTGCTTGATGCAACGGTGTACTACACCGTGGTCAAGATGGGGTCGATTTTGAGTCAAGCAAACGGGATCGGTGCGATACCGCTCGTGTGGCGCATTATGCGCGATTTCGGTAATATCGCGCTTATCTTCGGTTTTCTGGCCATAGGACTTGAAACGATACTCGGGGTCGACTTTTACGGCGGGGGGACGAAACTGCTTCCTACGCTCGTTATTGTTGCCGTGCTTCTCAATTTCTCGCTCTTTTTAGCGAGTGCAGTCGTGGACGTGAGTAACCTGTTTGCGACGGAGTTCTATTCACAAATAAACAACGGCGCAATTCCAGCGCCACCCAGTTTCGATAACTTCTCCACTGCAGTGCACGAAGAAGGTGTTTCCAACGCCATTATGAGTCAGTTGGGCATGCAAACGCTCTATGGTGCCGCGATGAACGCAGGTACGTCGCAAACGGGTTCATCTCCGTCGACCATCTTTTCTGGTTCGAATTCGTTTTTCATCGGGTTTCTGAGCAGCGTCCTCTTTATTGTGGCAGCGTTTGTCATGTTCTCGCTCTCAATTATTCTTGTGACGCGGTTCGTGGTACTCATACTGTTGCTTGTGGTCTCGCCGATAGGAGTGGCTTCGTTTGCGATACCGCAGCTTAAGTCGCTTGGAAAAAAATGGCGCGACACCCTTCTCGAACAGTCCATGACGGCGCCGGTGCTTATTCTTCTGCTCTACGTTGCGCTCAGGGTGATAACCGACGTGCATTTTCTTTCCACGTTCGTTGCGGGCGGCAATAGCGCCACGGCCGCAAGCAATCTGTGGACCGGTTTTGTGAATGCAGGCAGCAGCGGGTCGAACCTTACGGGCTTTGCCGGCGTTTTACTCTCGTTTATTGTTGCTATGGGGCTCTTGCTCGCGGTAACTATGGCAGCTAAGTCTATGTCCGCTGCCGGCGCCGGTTTTGCTACTAAAGTGGGCGGCATGGCGACGTTTGGCGCGCTCGCGTGGGGCGGTCGCATGTCGCTTGGTATGGCAGGTACGAGGCTGAACTCAAAAAAAATGCGGGCAAGTGCTGCGGGAACTGGGGCCAGAGCATTTATGGCCCGTAACCTTGGCGTGCGCTTGGGTCGAGGAATGAGCAACAGAACGTACGACCCGCGTAATATTCCTGGCGCCGGCTGGGTACAAAAAACAATGGGAACTGATGCGGGCAAACCCTCTGCTTTGACCGCGAACAAAATGGTTGAAAGCAAATTTGGTCTTAAATCGAGCCAGGAGAAAAGAAAGAAAGAAATGGAAGAATTCAAGGGAGCTAAGCGCGACGTTGACTTTGCCAATGCCCAAGACACAATCGCCGTAGCGCAACAAAAACTCAAGGCTGGCTCTATAACACAAGCTGAATTCGATAGTGAAGTCGCGGCTCCAACAAAGACCATTACAGACGGTCTCGCAAAAATGAGCACAAAGCAGCTTGAAGAGCTTGGCGGCATCAAGAAGGGCGTAGCCGCGCTTGTGGAAAATCTTTCGCCGCAGCAGTTCGACGCCCTTATGAAGAGCGAAAAACTGACATCAGAAGAGCACGAACAAATGCAAAAAGTGCGCTTTGCCACAGTGACCAACCTGGTGACTGAAGCGTCAAAACCAACAGCTACCGCTGCGGAAATCACAGCCGCGAAAGACGCAGTCGCAAAAATTTCACAAAAGGAGATAATTCATGCAGGCGGTGGTTTTCTTACAAACCAGTATGTCGCGGAGGCGCTTACCAACGACCAGTACGACACAATATCGAAAGATGGTGGATTGCCCGCAACAGAGAAGGCCAAGATTGACGCGTATCGTAAAGACCGTTTTGATCCAAACGCTTCTCCAACGGCCGCAATTGCCGTTGCTGGGGCTATCAAAGGCCTTAAGTGGAATCGAGATGCTATTAACAAGCTTCCGGCAGACACGATCACAAACAGAACGGTGCTTGATTTTCTTGGGGCTGACGCGCTCAATTTAGTCGATGTTGCTCGTCGGGGAAATCTTAACCCGACCGACCGCCAAAAGCTCGGCCAATATGTTACTGACGTAATTGGCAACCCTAGGGACCCCCGCCAAGCATCGTTTGACGCGTATGTGCGAGCTGACCCACGTGTAAAAAGAGACTTGCTTATACCGTAAAATGATTTACACCCATGCGCCAATACTCGGATAAAGAGATAACCGATCTTATACAGCGGCTTCCCGAAGCTGTGCAGGATGCGATGACTGCTCCGGGTATGGCAATGAAAATAGCGGACATAGGCTCACGGTCTGGGTTGCACATAGATCAGATAGGGTTGTTAGCTCAACTTAATCGCAACCTGCTACTTGGCCTTATTCGGCCACCGGAGTTTCTGCAAGGTCTGCTTGATGCTGGCATACCGCAAGACATCGCAAATACACTTATTCAAGAAATAAACGAACTAATTTTCAAACCGCTTCACGCACAGGTCTTGGGGATGGCGAAACACGACCAAGAACCAAATGTTTCCGCGCAATCGGTATCTGTTCCGCACTACGAAGCGTCGCAGATGCCGCAGCAGATTGCTCCAGACCAGCGAGTGATACAGCGCTCGGTAGCGGCGCAGTCACAACTTGCCTCTGCGGTAGCCCAAGGCGGGGGAATGCCTCCATTTTCTTCCGCTGCGGCGTTTGCGGCTCCGCGGCCGGCGCCCTCGTACCGCGCTCCTGCGCCATTGCCTCCGCGCAATATAATGCCTACCGCGCAGCCACGGGCTATTTATGCTCCACCACTACCATCGCAGCCAGATCGTGCGCAGGATACGCTGCAGCCGAACTATGTGCCTGCCGAACGTGCGTCGGAACTTTACCAGCAGCCAGCAATCCCGCGGCCGCAAGATTCAACACCGCCTGCGTTTGTTCAACCGCAGCCTCGAGTGCCGGAACCGGCTTCATGGAGCCCGCCTCCACAAACAGACTTACCGCGCCAGGCGCAGCCACCCGCGCCTCCCCCCAACCTTCCGGGCGTGTACAGTCCGGCACCAGCATTTCCGAATACATATGCTCAACAGCCCGAAGTACCTGCGGCTGCGCCGTACGCGCCGCCACAACCGGCTCCAGAGCCTCCACACATTGGTCCGTCTCAAATACCTGAGGACAGAGATCTGTCCTCAGTGGGAGACCCGCCTTACGTCCCGCAGCACGCGCCCGTACAACCGAGCGCGCCCATCGCCCAGCAGTCAGCGCGCCCATTCACGCCGCCTTCGACAAACGCCTACGCGAACCCAGATCCCTATCGCGAGGCTATTGAGTAGAACGCCCAATGCTCCGAGCGTGATGCCCTCTTCGGAGTATTGGATTTCGGCGAACGTGGCATCTGCGTCGAGTAACGGAGGGAGAATGTTGCAATCCCTTCACTCTTCCCGTATAGTGCTCCTAACCGCACTTTGCGGGTCTTATTTTCTCATGGCCACCATCAACCAGCTCACAAACAAGCGCCGTCGCGACAAAACGCGTAAGACAAAGGTGCTTGCGCTTACGCGTGGTTTCAATGCGCTGCAGAACCGGCCAACGTACTACCCGTCGCCCTTTAAGCGTGGCGTGTGCACGAAGGTAACCACTAAGACTCCGCGCAAACCGAACTCGGCTATTCGTAAGATTGCCCGTGTGCGTCTCACGAACGGCATGGAAGTGACCGCATACATTCCGGGCGAGGGGCACAACCTTCAGGAACACTCGGTGGTGCTGCTTCGCGGTGGCCGCGTGAAGGATATCGGCGTCCAGTACACCATCGTGCGCGGTAAACTCGATACGTCCGGCATTGAAAAGCGCCGCCGTGGCCGTTCTCGCTATGGCGCCAAGAGGCCTAAGTCATAAGTATGCGCAGACCTCTTAAAGAAAAACGCGTTTGGCGTCCCGACATGCGCTACCAATCCGAGAGCGTGACCCGCTTCATTAACGCAGTCATGTGGGACGGCAAAAAGGACGTAGCTCGCAAGGTTGTCTATGACGCATTCGATAAAATTAAGGCGGAAAGCGACCCACTCGAGACTTTTGAATCCGCTATCCGCAATACGTCTCCGCTTATGGAGGTGCGCTCGCGTCGCGTTGGCGGTGCAAATTATCAGGTACCGCGCGAAGTGCCACAGAAGCGTCGCCTTGCTCTGGCGTACCGCTGGATCATCAACAGCGCACGCAACAAGAAAGGCCGTCCTATGGCCGACAAGCTCGCTGAGCAAATTCTCCTTGCGAGCAAGAACGAGGGTGACGCGATTAAAAAGCGGGATGAAATGCACCGTATGGCCGATGCGAACAAGGCATTTGCCCACTTCGCCTGGTAGTTTTTAGAAAGGAAATATAGAAGCAAACAGAGCGCCGCCCAAAGAGCGGCGCTCTGTTTCCCTTGGTTTTCTCTTGACAAAAAGTATCACTTGTGAAAATGTGCAAGTGTTACTCCGCAAACGATGGAGAACGCGTTCCTTGTTATCCAATGATGCGAAGTAATCCGTGCCAGGCGGTGCTTGGCAACCAACGAAAGGTTACACGGCATGAATGCCTTCAAAAAGGCCCTCACAGGCCTTGCTTTCGGCGCCCTGCTCGTCACCGGCGCCGTGGCCACGACCCCGGCGGCCCATGCGCAGTGGCTCTCGGCGAACTCCATGAGTTCGGTCGGCGGCCACAGTGCCGTCGCCGGCGGCTTCTCGGCTTCCGAAGCCGGTGCGCGGGGGAGCGGGTCCGCTTCCTTCAGGACCTTCGGCGGCTGGGGAGGCTACGCCACCTACAGCAGGACCCACTCCGCCTCATACGGCTTCAGCAATGCGATGGGCCAGCACGCCGGTAGCGGCTTCAGCGCTTTCGGCAGCGGCAGTGTGTCCACGGGGAGCTACTACGGCTACTGACGTTCCCCGGGGGTGAGCAGACGGAGGCCGCTTCGGCGACCTCCGTTTTCACTTCACTTTCTTCGCGAAATCGAGGAGAACTGTTCGATGACCATCACGAAGCGCCTCACCGGCGCACTCCGTTTCGGTGGGCTTGCGCTCGCCGCGACTTTCGTCGCCTTCTCGCTCTCCACCAGCGCATTCGCTGCGACAGTGAATGCAAGTGGCCAGGCGGGTGCCCAGGCGGGTGCCGGCGCTGCCGCTGTCGTCAACCAGACGGGCAGCGGAGCGATGCAGTACGGGGGACAGTATACCGTACACAACACTCCCGACGTCGTGGCACCGTCGATCTACTCGATGAACAAGTGCTCGGGCGGCGTGTCCGGTGGGGCCTCCATCGCCGGCTTCGGCATCTCGTTCGGCACAACGCGCTCGATCACGGAGTGCAATCTCCAGAACTGGTACGTTCTGGCGATGCGCACGGCAGCGGCGACGCACAATCCGGTCTACATCCGGTGGGCGGTCGGCATGGCCTGCGCGGCGAACAAGACGGTACGTGCCGTCGCCCCTCCGGGCGTCTGCAGCTCCGTGAAGCCCGTTGCGGTGTCGGCGGACGTCTCGTCCGCGCCGCCGGTGAAGACCGTTGCGCGCATCACCTCGGCGAAGCCGGCAATGGTGCTCGCCAAAGTCCGCATCCCGCCGTCGGAGGCGAAGGGCGCGCTCGCGTACTGCGCGTTTCCCTCGCTCGTCTGGTCTGCGTACCCGGCCTGCTACCACAAGGAAAACGTGCTGGCGGGCAGCCTCAGTTCGGGTTCGGCCGTGCCCTCCAGCTGACCACCATTCGTTCCGCTCCTTAAATCACTCCCCCACAGTAAGACACTCGCTTGTCTTGCTGTGGGGGTTTTCTTTTTCCACTTTTTAGCTTTCGCGTATCCTCGTTGCCTTAGCTGCTCTGCACTCTGCAAGCGGGTACCCTTCTGGGCTGTCCTCGCGGGTTCGTGCCGGGAAAGGGATTATTTTATTTGCACGGGTAAAAAAGAACACTCGCGCCCAACAGGGCGCGAGTGTTCTTTTCTCTATAGAGTCGCTTTACTTGTGTTCGGGTTCTGCGAGGAGAACGCGCTTGCGCTCCTCGTACTCTTCTTTATTTATTTCGCCTTTGGCAAAGCGCTCGTTGAGGATCTCAAGTGCAGAAGAGGTGCCGTCGAGGTACCGGTTCCAGTGTCGGTGCCCGTGCCGGCGACCAAAGACCAAGCGGATAAGCCAGATTATGGCCGCAACGACAACAATCAGCCAAAATACATGCAAAATAACCGCAAAAACGCCAAAGCCGCCGCCCCAACCCATGTCAGGCCCGTATCCGTAGTAGTGGTACATCATATGTACCTAGTATAACTCCTGATTAGTGGGATATGTTTCGCGCGCCGCTAAGAGAGATGGTTTTGCATTTTCACCAATATCCGGTATGGTTATTACTAACGCCCTGGCGGGCTTTATTTTTTGTAAATACCATTACGCATGAAGCGAGATTATCCTCTAGAGAAGGTGCGCAACTTCGGCATCATCGCCCATATCGATGCGGGCAAGACGACCACGTCCGAGCGTATCCTCTACTACACCGGCCAGAGCCATAAGATTGGCGAGGTGCACGAAGGTGCAACCGTTACCGACTGGATGGAACAGGAGCGCGAGCGCGGCATCACTATTACCGCAGCGGCCATCACGTGCTTCTGGACCCCGATTCATTCACGCATGGAGGATGGAGCTTCTAAAGCAGCAGAGGCAGCAAACCCTGAGCGGCACCGCTTCAACATTATCGATACGCCAGGACATATCGACTTCACCGCCGAGGTACAGCGCTCGATGCGTGTACTCGACGGCGCAATCACCGTATTCGACGGCGTTTCGGGCGTTGAACCGCAGTCAGAGACGAACTGGCGCTATGCCGACGACGCTGGTGTGCCGCGCCTGTGCTTCATCAACAAGCTCGACCGCACGGGCGCTTCGTTTGAGAATTCCTACAAGAGCATTCTCGATCGCCTCTCGCCCAAAGCGATTCGCATGCAGATTCCTATCGGCGAGGAGAGTGCGCACGAGGGCGTCGTGGACCTACTCACCATGCGTGCGTACCACTTCGAGGGTCCTATGGGCGACAAGGTGGTTGAAGGCGAGGTTCCCGCCGAGCTGGTTGACACTGCTAAGCAGTATCGCGCTGAGCTTATCGAGCGCATTGTAGAGAACGACGAGGTGGCGATGAACGCGTACCTTGAGGGCAACGAACCGCCGATGGGGACGCTCAAGGCGCTTTTGCGCAAGGCAGTCATTTCAAACCAGGTGTTCCCTGTGTACTGCGGCAGCGCGCTCAAGAATAAGGGTGTGCAGCTCGTGCTCGACGCGGTAGTCGACTACCTGCCGAGCCCACTCGACCTGCCGCCGGTGACGGGCATCAACCCGAAGACGGGCGAAGAGGTGGTACGCCACGCATCCGACGACGAGCCGTTCTGTGCACTGGCTTTCAAGCTCCAGACCGACCCGTTCGTGGGCTCGTTGACCTTCTTCCGCGTGTATTCGGGCAGCATCACTGCCGGTTCGTATGTGTACAACTCAACGACAGGCAGCAAGGAGCGCCTTGGCCGCATCGTGCGCCTGCAGGCCGACAAGCGTGAAGAAGTCGAGCAGGTCTTTGCCGGGGAAATCGCCGCGGGCGTGGGACTCAAGGACACCAAAACCTCGCACACGCTCTGTGACGAAGCGAACCCGATTGTGCTTGAAGAAATTAAATTTCCCGAGCCGGTTGTGTCTGTTCGCATTGAACCGAAAACGAAAGCTGACCAGGAGAAGATGGGCATTGCGCTCAGGAAGCTTGCTGACGAAGACCCGACGTTCCGCGTTGCAGGTGACGAAGAAACGGGCGAGACGATTATTTCGGGTATGGGCGAGCTTCACCTCGAGATCCTCGTGGATCGTATGAAGCGCGAATTCAACGTTGTTGCTGATACCGGCCAGCCGCAGGTAGCGTACCGCGAGACGATTCTCGGTAACGCTGATGTTGAGGGCAAATACATCAAGCAGACCGGCGGTCGCGGCCAGTACGGGCATGTCAAGATTAAGATCAAGAAGCTCGAGCCGCTTCCTGAAGGGGGAAATACGAAAGTACCCAAGAACGTTACGCGCGAGGACCACTTTGAATTTATTAACAACATCAAGGGCGGCGTCATCCCGCAGGAATATATCCCTGCCGTGGAGAAGGGCGTACGTGAAGCGATGGCCCGCGGCGTTCTTGCTGGGTTCCCGATGGTTGACGTATCAGTCGATTTGTACGATGGCTCGTATCACGACGTGGACTCCTCGGAAGTTGCTTACAAGATTGCTGCATCCATGGCCTTCCAGGATGGCGTGCATAAATCGAAGCCGGTCTTGCTTGAACCGATTATGAAAGTGGAGGTGACCGTTCCGGAGCAGTTCATGGGCGACATTACCGGCAGTCTTTCGGGCAAGCGCGGCTCGATTGAGGGCATGGATGACCGTGGTATGAGCAAGGTGGTCCGCGCCAAAGTTCCGCTCAAAGAAATGTTCGGCTACACGACGACCTTGCGTTCCATGACCGAAGGGCGTGGCGCCATGACGATGGAGTTTGATCACTACGACGTGGTCCCGCAGAACGTGGCGCAGGATATAATTGCTTCACGAAAGTAGCGTTCCCGGACAGCGGAACCGCAGCACGGCCGCCCGAAAGGGCGGCCGTGCTGCGGTTGGGGATGTAAGATAGGGACTGTACCGGCGTCTATTGCTCCGTACCAGCACATAAAAATAAGAACGTTCGAAATTCTAAACCATTCTTTATGCAACGATTTACTCTCGGGTTCGTCGCCGTAGCGTTTGCACTGGCTGGCCTCGTTACGATAGCTCTGCCGGCGCAAGCCGCATCGCTTACGTCTGCTCAAATCCAAAGCGTCATTGGCCTCCTGCAGTCCTTTGGCGTTGGTAGCACGACCATTATGCAGGTGCAAAGCGCGCTTACCGGCAGTGCAGTCGTTTCAGTACCGCCCTTGCCGTCCACCGTGACCTCCGTTTGCCCAACGTTTTCTGAAGATCTTGGGCGCGGCCACTCTGATAAGCACTCGCATGGCGATGCGGTCTCCGCGCTGCAGCGCTTTCTTGAAAGTGCCTCAAGCACCGGCTACTCCGCAGGGGTAACGGGCTACTTTGGTCCCGAAACCGAGGGCGCGGTGAAAGCGTGGCAGGCCGCGCATGGCGTGCCGGCAACAGGGTTCGTAGGTCCCCTGACGCGCGCTGCTATTGCGCACGCATGCAATCCGTCGCACCGGGACGATACCGTTCCGAGCGCGAACCACTCAAATATTAGCCTCTCGGCGCAGCCGACCGAGGGCGTCGCTCCGCTTCCGGTACGCTTCTCAACCGTAGGCGCAAGCAGCACGCAGCAGTACGTTCTCACCTACGGCGACGGCAGCATAAGCGGGGCATTTGCGGGAGGCAGTACTACCGTGCATACCTACACGAAGGCAGGAGACTACACCGCAACGCTTTCGCCGTACGTCGCTTGTATGTACAGCACTCCTCGCTGCGAGATTGCTGTCATGATGCTTGCACAGGCGCACGTAGTCGTGACCAGCACGAGTTCCGCAACAAGCACGGCAGCTGCTACTACAACGCCAAGAATCATCTCGCTCCAGCCGACATCCGGAGCAATCGGCACGCAAGTGACGATCGGGGGGAGTGGTTTTACGGGCGACAACACGATTCTCCTCAATGGCGCTGTCGCCGCGAAGAATGTTGCTGCTCAACCGGCAATCTTCCACTGCCCGATGATTCCGGCCGGGTCGACTACAACAACCTGCGGTAACTACGCCCAAACGCTTACCTTCCGCGTGCCGGACAGCATGGGCCCGTACTGCCCGGCTGGTCAGTTCTGCGCGCTCTACCTACTGCGCGTCGCGCCGGGCGCGTACGCGCTCTCGGTGAGAAACGAAAACGGCACGAGCGCGACCAGCACGTTTACGGTCGCAAGCTCGAGCGGGCAGGAGTAGTTTTGAGGATAGCCGAACAAAGGAGCAGCGCGGCCGCCCGAAAGGGCGGCCGCGCTGCTCTTAGAGCCCCAGGCTGTCTTGCATTTGGTTGGGCGCTCTCGTATAGTGCCTATAACGCATCTTGGCGTCGCTCTTTGGCTTGTCTGCTAACCGTGGTAGCGGGCCGGAGAGTCGTTCCGACTCGCTTGCTTGGGCGGCTTCGCTCGCAGCCAGCGTCGGAGGTTTAGATTTATCCGTACGTTTGTAACCACACAATCATGGCAGAATTCACTCGTTCGAAGCCGCACATGAACGTGGGCACTATTGGCCACGTTGACCACGGCAAGACGACCTTGACCGCCGGCATCCTCCACACGCTCGACATGCTTCGAGACCAGGGGTATGGCTCGCGCGTTGAGGAAGTCGACAAGATCGACAGCGCCCCGGAAGAGAAGGCCCGTGGCATTACTATCGCGCTCCATCACTCGGAGTATGAAACCCCGAATCGCCACTATGCGCACGTGGACGCTCCGGGTCACGCCGACTACATTAAGAACATGATCACGGGCGCCGCTCAGATGGATGGCGCAGTCCTCGTGGTAGCCGCCGGCGACGGCGTCATGCCGCAGACGCGCGAGCACATTCTTCTTGCGAAGCAGGTGGGACTCAAGAAGCTTATCGTCTTCCTCAACAAGGTAGACATGGTGGAGGAGCAGGACCTCGTCGACCTCGTCGAGGAGGAAGTTCGCGAACTTCTGACGAAACAGGGCTACGATGGCGCAAACACGCCGATTCTGCGCGGCTCGGGCCTCAAGGCTCTTGAAGCAAAGGATGCGTCGGACGAATGGGCCCAGAAGGTGAAGGAGCTCGTCGACACAATGGATACCTACTTCGACCTCCCGGAGCGCGAAACCAGCAAGCCGTTCCTCATGCCGATTGAAGACATCTTCTCGATTGAAGGCCGTGGCACCGTGGTGACCGGCCGTATCGAACGCGGCATCATCAAGGTTGGCGAGGAAGTTGAGATCGTGGGCATGAAGCCGACGGCCAAGACGACCGTTACCGGTATCGAAATGTTTAACAAGCAGCTTCAGGAAGGGCAAGCGGGCGACAACGCTGGCATCCTCCTGCGCGGCACAAAGAAAGACGACGTGCACCGCGGCCAGGTGCTTGCCAAGACCGGCAGCATCACGCCGCACACGGACTTCGAGTCGGAAGTCTACATCCTCAACAAGGACGAAGGTGGTCGCCATACGCCGTTCTTCACGGGATACAAGCCGCAGTTCTACATCGGCACGACCGATGTGACGGGCGAAGTAACGCTTCCGGAAGGCAAGGAAATGGTCATGCCGGGCGACACCGTCACCTTTAAGGT
Organism: bacterium; assembly: GCA_021811365.1. Taxonomy (GTDB): domain Bacteria; phylum Patescibacteriota; class Minisyncoccia; order Phycocordibacterales; family Phycocordibacteraceae; genus C7867-001. Next base: position 37,856 of record JAJZPB010000004.1, on the reverse strand, counting down.
GAAGCTCGTAGCCCCGATTGCGCTCGAGGAACAGCGCCGTTTCGCTATCCGCGAAGGTGGTAAGACGGTGGGTGCCGGCGTCGTGACCAAGATTACGGCGTAAGCGCGTATCGAATCCTAATCGTATGGCAACGACCGCCGAAAAGCCCAAGGCAAAGCGCCCCGCCAAGAAGGTGGAAACACCGAGCGTCGAGCACAAGCTGCGCATCCGCGTCCGTGCCTACGAGCACAAGATTCTCGACCTCTCGGTCAAACAGATCATGGACACGGCGGCTCGCTTTGACGCCAAGGTCGTGGGCCCCGTGCCCCTTCCGACCGAGATTAAGCGCTGGACGGTCAACCGTTCCACCTTCGTTCACAAGGATGCGCGCGAACAGTTCGAAATGCGCATCCATAAGCGTCTCATCGACATCATGAACCCAACGCCAAAGGTGATTGAGGCTCTCACGAACCTCAGTCTTCCGAGCGGCGTCACGATTGACGTAAAGATGGTGTAACCACGGATTTCTTCCGGAAAAACAAAAACCCTGCGACTGCAGGGTTTTTGTTTTGTCCCCAGCGCGTTTCAGCAAAATGTGCAAATGCGTGCTGAAATACGTTCAGCATGGAAAATACAGAACTCGCAAACTATATTACGCAGCGCAAAGCCGCCGGGGCAACCCCCGACATGATTCGACACGAACTTGTTTCTGCGGGATGGACGGAGTCGGACGTCGCCACCGCGCTCGGCGAGCCCCCTTCGATTTCACCAGACACTTTTCCGCCGTCTCCCGCAACGCAGGGCCCGCCAATACTTGCCCACCAGGGGAGTCCCTCTGTTGCAGATAGTAGCGCTCCGTCTCAGGGGGAAGTGTTCGCGCCGGAGCTGGTGCAGTCCGTTCACACACAGGAAGCTGCCGCTTCAGCGCAGCTGCCGATGGTTTCTGGGTCCGGCGCGCATCAGGGCGTTCGCGTGGGGCTGGTGCTCGGCATTTCAGCGGGCGTTGTGCTCCTCCTGGGAGCGGGAAGCGCCGCTGCCTACTACGCGGGACTGCTCGCGACACCGTCGCCCAGCGTACTTCTTTCCGAAGGTTTTGCTGCGATGCAATCGGTTACCTCGGCTTCCTTTGCGGCGACCTCTACCGTAACATCGGTAGCAACGGCGCCCAGCGTTGGTACAACGACCTCGCACATGCAGATTGCACTCTCTGGTCGTGCGCATAGAAGCACAGCAAGTGCACACGGCGCAGCTGCCGATATTATGCTTTCCGGAACGGATCACTCCTATGCCGACGGAGGGACAACAGGGTCGGCTACCTTTGCGCTCCATATTATCTACGCAAACCAAACGCCCTACATAAACCTCAGCAATCTCAATGTGCAAGTCTCACTCGGAAATTCCGCGCAGATGCCTCCGCAAGCGCAGTTAGTCGTGCCTATGCTGGTGAGCGTAGTAAACGGAGCCGCGGCTTCTATTGAGAATCAGTGGATTACGCTCGCAGCGAGCAGTACTGCTTCAGTTCCGGTGGCAACCAGCGCTCCGCAGGAGGCATCCGACCTCTCGTCACTTTCTTCATATATTGCTTCCGGATCGTATGTAGACCATGCACAGGTCGTTGATTCGGAAGCAATTCAAGGTGTTTCAACGTACCGGGTCGCGGTCGTACTGAAATTCCAACCGCAATTGGCCGACCTTTTGAAAAAACTGATTGCAGATCAGGCGACCGCGATGGGCACGACGACGCTCGACCTCTCTCAAGCATTTTCGGGAATGGTGGGGAAAGACGTTCGGGTCGATTTTTGGGTGGGCAAATCAGACAAACGGTTTTACCAGGTAGCGTTTTCTCCAATTCAGCTTGTGAGTCCCCAGGGCGGAGGACAGGTAACCATCGCTGCAACTACGACGTTTTCTGGATTCAATGAGCCCGTATCCATTACTGCGCCGACCACAGCCCGGTCGCTCCAAGATCTGATTAAAACCACTTTTGGCACGTTTTTGCCGCCATCACCGTAAAGACGAAACACTAAGGCAGCTACCGTCAAAAACGTTAGTGGTGCATAGGGACAAGGAAGTTAGCGTATGCAAACACCCCTGAGCGAGGGGTGTTTGCATATTTCTGTGTTCTGCAGTAGAGTGCCCATGTCGCTATGTCCCCGGCCTACGGCTGACGGGACCACTAGCCAAATCGCACCCAGCGATTGGCTTGGGCGCGATTTCTCATATTTACGCATGAAATTCATCCTCGCCAAGAAAGAACGCATGACCCGTGTCTACGGGGAAGACGGGCGCGCGCGTGCAGCGACGCTCCTCAAGACGGACGGCGTAACGGTGACGCAGGTTAAAACGGCCGACGGCGCAGATGCGTACGTGTCGGTGCAGGTTGGCTTCGGCTCCCGTAAAGAAAAGAATATTTCTAAGGCGGTGCTCGGCCACACCAAGGGGAAAGGCTACGAGACGCTACGCGAGTTCCGTGGCGCTAGAGGCCTTGAGGTTGGTGCGAAAGTGGACACGACGGCCTTTGCTGTCGGCGACCGTGTTTCAGTCGCGGGCGTCACGAAAGGTAAGGGTTTCGCCGGCGTTGTGAAGCGTCACGGTTTCCATGGTGGCCCTCGCACCCACGGCCAGAAGCACTCCGAGCGCGAGCCGGGCTCGATTGGCGGCTCGGGCGGCCGCGCCGGCGGACGGGTTGCTAAGGGCATCCGCATGGCCGGCCGCATGGGAGGAGACCGCGTAACGGTCACTAACCTGCGCGTGCTTGCAGTTGATGCCCTAGCGGGCGAAATCCTCGTTTCAGGCGCGGTGCCTGGTCGTCGCGGTACCGTGCTCGAGATTGTTGCGGAGTAATTATTTTCGTATGGCTACTACACCAACCACTCCCAAGAAAAAAGCGCCGGCGAAAGCCGCCAAAAAAGCTGAAAAGGCGGCACCGGTTGCGTCGACTGAGGCGGTCGTCTACTCAATGGCGGGTTCGGAAGTTTCGAAGATTGCGCTTCCGGCGGAGCTCTTCGGGGCTGTCTGGAAAGCCGACCTTGTTCACCAGGTCGTCACGGGTATGCAGGCGAACGCCCGTCAGAACCGCGCCCACACCAAGGACCGCTCTGAGGTGTCCGGCGGCGGCAAAAAGCCATGGAAGCAGAAGGGTACCGGAAACGCGCGCCACGGATCCTCGCGTTCTCCGATTTGGCGCCACGGCGGCGTTACCTTCGGGCCGCGCAGCGAGCGCGACTACTCGGAAAAGATTAATAAGCGCATGCGCGCTGGCGCACTCTTCGCAGTGCTTTCTCGCAAAATGCGCGATGGCGAGGTGCTCTTTGTCGACGAACTCGCGTTTAGCGTGCCGAAGACGACTGAGGCAAAGAAGTTCCTGGCGGCTCTTGCTGTGGGAGCGAAAGCGGAAGCGCTCACCGTCAAGACAAAGAACAGCGCGCTCATTGCGCTTTCGAGCTACGACCCCATCAAGATTAAGAGCTTCCGCAACATGGGCAATGTGCTCACGGAAGAGGTGCGCAACTTGAACCCGGTAGACGTGCTCGCGCACCGGTATCTTATTATCGAGCGACCGCAGGCGGCTTTTCAAACGCTCAGCGTGCGCGCTAAGCAGTCTAAAAAATAGCGTATGGCACTCTTTGGCGACTCCAAGAAATCGAAGGCGAAGAAGGACAAAGGCGAGAAGGTCCTAAAGGCGCGTGCGCGCCGCGTGGTGCTCAAGGACGGGATGGAGCATGAAGTCATTCGCGCTCCGTGGTTCTCTGAGAAGGCACTCCTTGCCACTGAGAAGGGCGTGTACGCTTTCCAGATTCCCGCTGATGCGACGAAAGCGCAGGTTGCGGGGGCAATAGAGCAGATCTTCAAGGTACAGCCGCGCAAGGTGCGCATTGTTCGGCTCCCCGCGAAACGCAAGAGTATGCGCACGCGCCGCGGAGAGGGCGTTCGGACGGCACGCCACAAGGCGTACGTGTACCTCGCGAAGGGCGACACCATTCAGTTCGCGTAATTTTTATCACCATGAAATCTTATCGACCCACTACCAAGAGCCGACGGCACATGACCACGTTGCCGTATCGCGAGCTCCTTTCTGGAGACAAGCCGCACAAACCACTCCTAAGACTCAAGTCGAGCAGAGGGGGTCGTAACGGCTTCGGTCGCATCACGATGCGCCATCAGGGTGGCGGGCACAAACAGCGCATGCGCGCCGTCGATTTCGTGTACGACAAGAGGGACATCCCGGCCAAGATTGAAACGGTAGAGTACGACCCGGGTCGTAGCGCCTTCGTCGGCCTCGCGCTCTATGCGGACGGCGAGCGTCGCTACGTCGTTCTCCCGAAAAGTGTTGCAGTCGACAGTACCTTCCTTGTCTCAGAGAACGCCCCGCTTACACCGGGCAATCGACTGCCGTTGGGTAAAATTCCGGTTGGCACATTCGTATACAACATCGAACTTTCGCCCCGCGCAGGCGCTGTCCTCGTACGCAGCGCTGGAGTAAACGCAGAGGTAATAGCACATGATGCCGGCTACGCACAGATCAAGCTCCCGTCGAGCGAAGTGCGCCGCGTTTCTGACCTGTGCTGGGCAAGCGTGGGCGCCGTCGGTAATGAGGAGTACAACCTCGTAAATCTCGGTAAGGCGGGTCGCAGCCGGTGGCTCGGCAAGCGCCCCACGGTACGCGGCACCGCAATGAACCCCGTGGATCACCCGCACGGTGGCGGCGAGGGCAAGCAGGGCCGCGGTTTGAAGCGTGCAAAGAGCCTGTGGGGCAAGCCTACCGGCAAAGGACAGAAGACGAGGACTCCAAAGAAGTACTCAAATGTGTTCATAGTCTCTCGACGCAAGGTCGGCAAGAGAAAGAAGGGCTAACAACGGCAAAAAGACCCGCCGCGCGTAGCGCGGCGGGTCTTTTTGCTCCTGACAGAACGTCGACGACAATCGGAAGTTGCTCCGCGGCGCGCGGCGCTACGGATACTGGTTTTTGAGAAGTCCGCTCAACTCGCTTGCGGGAATGCGCACGGTCTGCGGACCTGCGGCGTAGGCAGCTACCTGGTACGGGGGGAACAGCAGCACGAAGTCGTTGTTGTCGAAGAACCAATTTCCAAAGCTGACCGCCGCAGGCGCGGTTCCACTTTTAATCATAGAGGCGTTCGCGAATTGACCAAGGTTTTGTGTAAGCTTTTCCTGTGAAAGCAAAGAGAGTTTTTGAAGGTAACCGCCAGTGAATAGGTCGCTCAGCGACAGGAGTTTCCCGCTGCTAGCATCAAAGGTAAACGTCTTGAAAAAGGTGTTTTCATGGGCGCCTCCGGTGTCCTCGTAGACGGTATAAATATATGAGTAGGTGTGCGCAGAAGAACCTTCAAGGTACACGATACTGAGCGTGTACTTTCGGCCTGCTGTGAGCCCCTGCTGTGCCGCTTTTGCGGGGATCAGTGCAATGAAATTGCCGTCCTTTTTAAACTGCGCGACTTCCGCTGCAATCCACGCATGCATGGCCGAAATCGCCGCTTGACTTTGGGCGGCAGCAAAGGGCGTCGTTGTCGGGTAGTTAGCGACAATTTTGAAGTACGGACCGCTTGCTTTGTACGGCGACTGAGCTGGCAAAGCCACTGACGAAGCGGTGAGACCCGCGAGCGGAGCGCCGGAGCGGTGCGCAACGTACCACGCAGTTCCGCCAACGATAAGCACGAGAGCCGTCCCGCCCACGAGGATTTTAGTAGGTATGCGCGTCATATGTCTCGTATCATAGCAGAGTAGCAAAAAGTTGACGTTTCCCGCGCAGTCCTGTATCTTTCAGTCATCCCGCAGCGCGGGCTTTTCATTGCTTAATTTATGGCACGCTCAGTCAAGAAAGGACCTTTTGTGGATGTCAAACTCCTCAAAAAGGTCTCCGGTAAGAAACCTTCGGAGACGGGGGTCATTAAGACGTGGGCGCGCCGCAGCCAGATTAGCCCAGATATGATCGGATTCACGCTTGGCGTGCACAATGGAAAGCAGCATGTGGACGTTCTGGTGGTCGAGGAAATGGTTGGGCACCGCTTGGGTGAGTTTTCGCCGACCAAGAAGTTCGTCCGCCACGGAGGAAAGATGCAAAAAGAAATGGAGCAGAAGAAGCAGCAGGCAGAAATCGCCTCTGCTAAGGCTACTAAGGCCGCTCCGGCCGCTAAGAAATAGGTATGGCACACGCTACCCTAGAGAGCTACAGCCAGCCGCCACGCAAGGTGCGCCTCGTGACGGACCTGGTGCGGGGAAAGAAGGTATCTGAGGCGCTTGCGGCGCTCACGTTCCTCCCTAAACGCGCTGCTGACCCGGTGAAAAAACTCATTGAGAGCGCCGTTGCGAACGCGCGGCAGGAGGGGCAGAATCCGGAGGAGCTTACGATACGGTCGATTACCGTGGAAAGCGCTGGTATGCTTACGCGCTTTATGCCGCGTGCGTTCGGTCGCGCCTCGATTATTCGCCGCCGCAAGAGCCGCGTTCGCGTCCAGCTTGGGTAACGCAGCAATTCATTTCCATGACTCACACCGTACATCCTTACGCGCATCGGCTCGGTATTATCCGCGACTGGAAGAGCCGCTGGTTTGCAAACGATAAGAAAAGTTACCGCGATAACCTCAAAACTGACGAGCTGACGCGCCGTTTCCTTATGAAGCGCCTGCGCGGGACGTACACGTCTGGAATCGAGATCGAGCGCTCGGCTAACGAGTTCCGGATTATCCTCTCAACTGCTCGCCCCGGGCTCGTAATCGGCCGTTCGGGGGAAAACGCTACAAAGCTGCGCAAGGAACTTGCCGAGGCAATTCGTAAGGCAAATCCGGAAGAGCGGCGCAGCCTCAAGCTCGATATTGTTGAAATCCGCCAGCCGGAGACCGATGCCGCCGTCGTAGCCTATATGGTGGCAGAAGGGCTTGAACGCCGGATGCCGTTTCGCCGCGTACTCAAGCAGACCATCGAGAAGGTCATGGCAGTACGCGAAGTTGAAGGTGTGCGCATTACGATTTCCGGCCGCCTTGGCGGGGCCGAGATGAGCCGCAAAGAAGAACTTAAGCGTGGTCGTATTCCGCTCCAGACATTCCGCGCCGATATTGATTTCGCACACGAAGAAGCCCACCTTCCGTACGGCGTTATCGGTATCAAGGTCTGGATTTACCGCGGGAATATTTATCAGGACAAGCGCGCAGCACCGCGCAGCGTAGCGTCCGCTCCGGCGCGCGCCTAACGTTTTTGCCATGCTGTTCCCGAAGAAAGTAAAGCACCGCAAGTGGCAGACCCAGCGCAAGAGCGCTGCACGCCTTGCGCGTCCGGATACGCGCGGCGTGTCTCTCGACTTCGGCTCGTATGGACTGAAAGCGGTTACAAGCGCGCGCGTCACAAGTAACCAGATCGAGGCGGCGCGTAAAGTGCTTACGCGCGCAACCGCGAAGACTGGGAAGCTCTGGATTCGCATCTTCCCGGATCGTCCGGTCACGACAAAGCCGGCCGAGGTAGGCATGGGGAGCGGCAAGGGGAACCCCGACCACTATGTATTCGAAGTTCGACCAGGACGCATGCTTTTCGAGCTTGACGGCGTAGCAGAGCCGATTGCCCGCGCGCACTTGCGGCAAGCAGGAATGAAACTCCCGGTAAAAACCACCATTATCGCGCGGTAAGTTGCGTATACGGAACATTTATGGCAAAAAGAGACGACATGACGAAGAAGACTGACGCCGAGCTCACGAAGCTCGTCATCGAAACGCGCGCGCACATCCGCGCGGAGCGTTTTACCGCTGCTGGCGCGCGCCCTAAGGACCCGAATGCCGCACGCAAGCTCCGAGTGGTCGTGGCGCGGGCGCTCACCGAACGCCACGCACGCACGCTCCGGGGCGTTTCCCGCGCGGCAGATGCCGCGGCGGTTGCATAAATTTTTGTATGGATACTACCACCTCTCAACTTCAGTCCTTCACGGGCACGGTTGTCAAAACCGCTATGATGAACACGGCCACCGTGCGCGTCGACCGCTACGTAAAGCATCCGAAGTACAAGAAGTACCGCGTTCGCTCGAAGCAGTACTTGGTCGACAACCCGGGCAACGCTGCGCAGGTCGGCGACACTGTGACTATTGTGTCGGTACGTCCGATTAGCAAGCTAAAGCGCTTCGCTATCGTCTCGAAAGAGAAGACCGCTTCCTAGAACGTACCATGCTGCAACCACAATCTATCGTATCTGTCGCAGATAACTCCGGAGCAAAAATTGCCCGCATCTTCAAAGTACCGGGCGGCAGCAAACGTCGTTATGCGCGAATCGGCGACGTAGTCGTCGTTTCGGTACAAACGGCTGAGCCGCGCAAGGCGGTAAAAAAGAAAGACATCTACCGAGCAGTAGTGGTTCGTCAGAGCAAACCCTTTGCGCGTAAGGATGGTTCCTATGTGCGCTTTGACGAGAATGCCGTCGTACTTATCGAAAAGCAGGGCAAGGAGATGGGTCCGAAAGGGAACCGCATCTTCGGGCCGGTGCCGCGTGAGCTTTCGGAGCGCGGCTGGCACGCTATTACCTCCCTCGCTCCCGAGGTAGTGTAACGAATCTATTATGCATGTAAAAAAAGGAGATACGGTTCGGGTCCTTACCGGCAAAGACAAGGGGAAGACGGGCACGATCGTGCGCGCGCTTCCGAAGGAGGATCGCGTGGTCGTTGACGGTGTTGCAATCGTGAAGCGCCACCGCAAGGGAGTGCAGGGTGAGGTCGGTCGCATAGTAGAACGCCCCCGTCCCATCCACGTTTCAAACGTACAAAAAGTATGACGATTACCCAAGAAAAACAACAGTCGGTGAAAGAGGCGCTTTCGGGCAGCTTTGAGTACGCCAACCCAATGCAGACGCCACGGCTCGTCAAGGTGGTGGTCTCTATAGGCGTCGGTAAGAAACGCGACCCGAAGCAGCTTGAGCTCACCATTGATCGCGTCGCGAAGATTACCGGCCAGAAGCCGAGCATTCGCACGGCGCGCCTCTCGGTGGCGTCTTTCAAAGTGCGTGCCGGCGACACGGTTGGCCTTCAGGTGACGTTGCGCCACGCGCGCATGTATGACTTCGTCGAGAAACTCGTCCACATCGCCCTCCCGCGCACCCGCGACTTCCGCGGCATTCCGACGACTGCGGTGGACGAGATGGGCAATTTGACGATCGGTTTGCGCGAGCACACGATTTTCCCCGAAACTGCGGACGAAGATCTGCGCGATGTGTTCGGCTTTGCTGTGACGGTGGTCACGTCGGCAAAAAACAAGGCAGAGGCGATTGCCTTCCTGCGGCACCTCGGTTTCCCGCTGGTTGACCGCGCGGAGAAACGCTGATATCGTAGAGATACGCTCTTCTCGGAGCTTATTTTTTACCTCCCCGCGGAAGCACACCTTCTTAACTTATGGCAAAAACATCCCAACTCGCTCGCTATGCCAAGAAGGCAAAGCTGGTGAAAAAGTACGCCGCGAAGCGCGCGGCGCTTAAAGCTGCGGGCGACTGGGACGGGCTTCAAAAGCTGCCGCGTAACTCCTCTCCGGTTCGTCTTAAAAACCGATGTGCTATTACTGGTCGTTCGCGCGGCTATATTCGAACTTTTGGGGTTTCTCGCATGCTCTTTCGAGAGCTCGCTCGGGAGGGCAAGATTCCAGGCGTAAAGAAAGCATCATGGTAAGCGACCGCGTTGGAGATTTCATAATCCGCTTGCAGAATGCGGCGATGATCAATAAGCGCGACGTGGCGACGCCGTATTCGGCGCACCTTGAGGCGATTGCCCGCACGCTCAAAGAGCTCGGCTATCTTGATTCGGTCGAAATCAAAGAAAAGGATGGAGTAAAGCGTTTGCTTGCAGTCGAGCTAAGTTTCGACGGGAAGGACCAGGCAAAACTCCATGGCGTTAAGCGCATCAGCACTCCGGGTCGCCGCCTCTATGCGCCGCATACCAAGGCGAATCGGGTGAAAGCGGGCGCTGGCGCGCGTGTGTTTTCTACGTCGGTCGGCATTCTCTCGGATGCACAAGTCCGTAAACAACGCGTCGGCGGGGAGGCGCTTTTCGAAATTTGGTAAACCATGGAAACCGAAACTGTAAAAAAAGGAGTAAGCCGTCTTGCGCGAAAGCCGATTATACCGGGTAAGGCCCAGGTGTCGGTTGCGGGAGGCATGGTTACGGTTAAGGGCTCAAAGGCGACGCTTGAGAAGCGCGTGCACCCGTCGGTCAACATTATGGTAGGGACAGAGGGCATTATGGTGACGGCAAATGACCGTTCGCGCCTCGCGCGAGCGCTCGTGGGTACGTATGCGGCTCATATTAAAAATATGGTGCGTGGTGTCGAGAGCCCGTACGTGCGCAAGCTCATTCTCGAAGGCGTGGGGTACCGTATGGAGGTGAAGGGTGCGCAGGTGGTGCTTACGGTTGGTTTCTCTCACCAGGTGGCACTCGACATCCCCGAAGGCGTAACCGCACTCGTCGAAAAAAATGTCATGACGCTTACCGGCGCAAACAAGGAGACCGTCGGCCAGTTTGCGGCAAACGTCCGGCGCGTGAAGCCGCCTGAGCCCTACCTCGGAAAAGGTATTCGCTATGAGGGTGAAGTCGTTCGCCGCAAGCAGGGCAAGCGCGCTACATAAGTCTATGAAAACTACCACCAACGCAAAAGAGCTCATGCGCGAACGCCGTCGCGCGCGCGTACGCGCCCGGGTTTCGGGTACGGCCGAACGTCCGCGGCTGTCCGTGTTTAAGTCGAACCGTTACCTTTCGGCGCAGCTTATCGATGACGCTGCCGGGAATACGCTCGCTTCGGCACACGGCAAGAGCTTTAAGGGTTCGCAGTCGGCACAGGCGGTTGCGGTGGGCAAGGCGATTGCCCAAAAGTCTAAAACGCTCGGCGTCGGCGCCGTTGTGTTTGATCGCGGCGGCTATCGTTACGTCGGGCACGTTAAAGAACTCGCGGATGCTGCGCGAGAAGGAGGGCTTTCATTTTAAATAGTTATGACCACAGGTACTGAAACTGAAATCGCACAGGAGCAAGGAGGAGCGCCGGAAGCGCCTAAGCAGGCCGTCCCGCAGCGCGGCGCCGCGGATCGCCGGGACCGCGGTTCGCTTCGCGGTCGCGCTCCGCGTGGTGGCCAGCGCGCCCGCCCGCCGCGCGAACGTGGCGAGTTTGATCAGGTGACCATCGATGCGCGTCGCGTGGCTCGCGTTATGGCCGGCGGCCGGCGCTTTAACTTTAGCGTTGCGGTGGTCATCGGCGACCGAAAGGGTCGGGTCGGCGTCGGGCTTGGAAAGGGTGTCGATACGGCGCTTGCGATAGAGAAGGCGACGCGTGATGCACGCAAGCATCTCTGCACCGTGCCGCGCACGGCGAACAACTCCATTCCTCACGGCGTGAGCGCTAAGGCGAATGCGTCAGTAGTCGAAGTTATTCCGTCCAGAGGACGCGGTCTCGTGGCTGGCTCGTCTGTCCGTACCGTGCTCGACATGGCGGGCGTTACCGACGTCGTGACTAAGATCCACACGCGCAGCAAGAATAAGCTCGCAAATGCGCGCGCAACAGTGGCGGCGCTTGAACAGCTTCGCCGCACGCCAACGACCCCGAAGGCGGCTGTGCCGGAAGCAGTTGTCTAGATTTTACTACCATGCAGCTCCATACCCTCACTCCTCATACGAAAAAGAAGACGTCAACTGCGGTCGGCCGTGGCGGAAAGCGCGGTAAAACGAGCGGACGCGGAACCAAAGGTCAGAAAGCTCGCGCTGGGCACAAGATGCGTCCAGAGATGCGCGACCTTATTAAGAAGCTTCCGAAGCGCCGCGGCTACGGAAAGAACCGGGCGCGTACTGTTCGTACGAACCGCATCCCCGTGAGCTCGGTAAATCTCGCCGCACTTGAGTCGGCTTTTGTGGCGGGAGAAACGGTCTCTCCGGCAACGCTGCTCGTCAAGGGCCTCGTACGTCGCGCGAAGGGCCGGGCGCCTATGGTAAAAGTGCTTGCTACCGACTCCGTATCGAAGGCGCTCGTTGTCGCGCGATGCGAGGTATCGAAGCCGGCGCGCGCGGCGCTGCTCGCGGCGGGCGGAACGATCCATGATTGAGGCTTTTTTCCGCAAGCTTAGGCTTGCGTACGGTGACGCGGAGATCCGCCGTCGCATGCTTTTTTTGGCAGGTTCGCTTGTCGTGTTCCGCTTTCTTGCTGCTATTCCCATCCCTGGCGTTAATCGCTCGGCGCTCGCAAGCTTTTTCGCAAACAACCAGTTCTTCGGCCTTTTGAATATTTTCTCGGGCGGCGGCCTTTCCCGGCTCTCGCTCGTTATGCTCGGCGTTGGTCCGTACATAACCGCAAGCATCATTATGCAGCTCGGTACGATTATTTTCCCGCAGGTGAAAGATGCCTACTTTGAGGAAGGAGAGACGGGTCGCGCGAAATTCATTCAGTGGAGCCGCCTGCTCACCATCCCTATCGCGGTGCTTCAGGGAATCGGTTTCTTGCTTCTCCTCGAAAGCCAGGGCGTGATTGCGCACCTCGGCGCAGTTGCGTTTATTGCGAATATCGGACTCGTAGTGGGAGGTTCGCTGCTTCTCATGTGGATTGGCGAGCTCGTGACCGAATTTGGCATCGGAAACGGCGTCTCGCTCATCATTTTGGCGGGTATTATGGCGAGCGTGCCATCGGGCATTTCCCAGGCAATTTACGCGTCAACGGCCGCGAATATCCCCGCCTATGTCGCGTTTCTCGCGCTCGCGCTCGCCATGATTTACACCGTGGTTATTGTTTCTGATGCGGAACGTTCTATTCCGATAGCGTATGCACGCGCGGTGCGCGGCGCGGCAATGTCGCAGGGAGCCGCAACGTACTTGCCGATTCGTCTTCTGCAGGCAGGCGTCATTCCCATTATTTTCGCTCTCTCGCTCCTCTTACTGCCGCAGATGGCGCTCACCATGCTCTCAGCCGCTCACGTATCTTTCGCGACTGGCGCTTCGCTCTGGTACGCAACCTTCCTTGCAAATCCCTGGGAGTACGGTGCGGTGTACTTTCTTCTAGTAGTGCTGTTCACGTACTTCTACACGGCAGTGACATTTGAGCCGCACCGCGTTGCCGAAAACCTCCAGAAGACGGGTGCCTTTGTGCCGGGCGTGCGCCCAGGCCACGAGACCGAGACGTACATTTCGCAGGTAGTAAACCGCGTAACGCTTCCGGGCGCGGCGTTTCTTGGGCTCATTGCCGTTGCACCGAGCATCATTCAAGGCCTGACGGGAATAACGACGCTCGTTCTAGGCGGCACCGCGCTCCTCATTGCGGTGCAGGTGACCCTCGACCTGGCGCAGAAAATCGACGCGCAGGTTTCTCTTCGGGAGTACTAGTACCTGCAGTAGATTGCAATAATCCCGAGCGGCCTTGCTACGGGGAAATGGTGCACAACGCGGGTATCGTACTTGCGACAGGAGTTAGTTCTGATGCCAGGCTCGGAAGGCAGCTAGTGCCATTGCAGCGACCGTAGGGAGGTCGTTTTTGCCTGTATGGAACATGGCGTCGAACTGACTCACATCGTAGATATTGACGCCATAGAGGGCTTGGTAGCGGCTGGTTTCTTGCTTGGTGCGCGTTTCAGTTGCTGCTTGGATCTCCTCAATCGACGAACCGCTTTGGCTTATGCGGCCCTCACCCAAAATCTGCGCAAAAATGCGTTCAGCAGCCGTTTCAGGGTCGACACAGAGAAAGAGCTTGAAAGAATCAGGAATCCAGTGGAATGCAAGACGCGAGTCGATGACCAGGTTGCCCCCAGTGCTCATGTCGCGGAGCATTCCGTCTACATGCTGGTCGATTTCGTTCCGCTCTTCGACGGTGAGGGCGTTTATGGCCTCGACGGACATATTGCGCTCGGCTGCTATTTGGCGGAACAAGTCGCCTGACGAGAAGTGCTGGTAGCCCAGCGCGCTCGCGATGGCCTTGGCGGTCGACGACTTACCGCTGCCGATCGAGCCGGCTATGGTGATGATATTTTTTTTCACACGTGTACACAGTATAGCGGCTCGTGCGCGTCTTTGCTACACTTTCGGTACATGCCGCATCGCCATCATCCGATTCGCACGATTCTCTTTATCGGCCGCCCTGGATCCGGGAAGGAAACGCAGGCCCGCCGACTCGCCGATGACACCGGTTTCCATATCTTTTCTACCGGCGAGCGGTTTCGTGAGCTGCGTGAGCATCGCGATGCGCTCGGGGAGCGAGTGAGGGAGGTTTACGACACGGGCAAGCTGATGCCAGCGTGGTTTGCCGAGTATCTTTTTGAGGACGCGCTTTTGCGCGCTCCGCACGGCACGGGTGTTATTTTCGAAGGAACAGGCCGTTGGCGGGCGGAAGCCGAACTATTTGATGAAGTGGTAACGTGGCTTGGTCGTTCGTACCGCGTGCTTAACCTTGAGGTCAGCGAAGAGGAGGCAACGCGCCGTCAGCTCGACCGCGCGCAGACGGGCGGTCGGCCGGACAGCAACTCAGAAGAGAAAATCCGCATTCGATTTAAGGAGTTTACCGAGCATACGCAAGGTGCGATTGACTTCTTCCGCGAGAAAGACGTGCTGGTCAACATAAACGGCGAACAAGGGCCGGATGCCATTGCAGCGGACATCAGAAAGGCGCTCGAATTAGCGCAATGACAATTACGAACGGCAGCCAGCGCGCAGCGCTCGTAGAAGGCGGGCGACGCCTCGCGCGCATTTTGGAAGAACTCGGCAAGCGCGTAGCGCCAGGAGTTTCCGCGCAGACGCTCGACGATCTGGCTGAAACCCTTATCCGCGACGGCGGGGATACCCCCTCTTTTTTGGGGTATGCGCCCGACGGTACGCACCCGTACCCAGCAAGCTTGTGTGTGTCAGTCAATGAAGAGGCGGCGCACGGTTTGCCGCAGGCAGCGAAAGTGCTCAAAGAGGGTGATGTGGTCATTCTCGACCTTGGGCTCATTCACGACAGCATGGTCGTCGACTCGGCGATAACGGTGGCAGTGGGGCAGGTCGACGAACGCTCGCGGAAACTGCTCGAAGTTACGAAAGCAGCGCGCGATGCGGGAGTGGCGGCCGCCAAGCCCGGCGGCCGCGTGGGCGATATTTCGCATGCCGTGCAGTGTGTGGTCGAGAGCGCTGGCTTCACGATTATTAAGGCGCTTGGCGGCCACGGGTTGGGCGAACTTGTGCACGAAGAGCCGTTTATTCCGAACTTCGGTAGAGCTGGCACGGGCGCACTGCTTGAGGAAGGCATGGTTATCGCTATCGAACCGATAGTGGGAACCGGCAAAGCGGCCATACGGGTGGCGCCCGACGGCTTTTCCTACATCACCAAAGACGGCTCGCGCGTCGCCTGTTTCGAGCACACGGTCATTCTCGAAAATGGCGCCGCCACTCCGGTAACGGTGGTGTAGCCTGGCTCAAGGGCCGCAAAACCTGTATAGTACGTCTGTAACCGTCGCCCTCGGCGATTTTATTTTTAAACCTATGGCACATCCGAAAACTGAACGAACGCTCGTTATTGTGAAGCCTGACGGCGTCCAGCGCGCCTTGGTGGGCGAAATCATGAAGCGTTTTGAGAACGTTGGTCTCAAACTCGTTGCAATTAAAATGACGACAACGAGTGCCGAGCATGTGGAAAAGCACTATACGCTCGATCCCGAGTGGCGCCGCATCACCGGCGAAAAAACAATTAGCTCCTACAAGGAGAAGGGCGCAGCTCCCCCTTCAGAAGATCCATACGAGGTGACCGCAGTAATTCTAGAAAATCTTAAGCGGTATATGGTTGCCGGCCCGATCGTCCCGATGATTTGGGAAGGCGCGCATGCCGTAAAGGTCGTACGCAAGCTTGTGGGTAGCACCGAGCCGCTTTCGAGCGCCCCCGGCACGATTCGCGGAGACTATGTGCTTGATTCATATCCTATGTCGGACACAGACGGCCGCGCTATCCGCAATCTCATTCACGCCTCAGGCTCGCCGAGCGAAGCTGAAGCGGAAATTAAGCACTGGTTCAAACCGGAAGAGATTGTCAGGTACCGCCGCATGCAGGACGCGATCGTCTACAGCCCGGAGCTCGACGACTATCTTGAGCAGTAGCAGCGCCTACTTTGTGGAAGGTCAGACCTTCCACGTATAGCTTCACGCGCGCGAAGACGCGCGTATAATGGCGGAGGGGCCGTTCCGTATAAACGCAACTTGCTCTCTTTCAGGGGATACGTGTATTGAGCGCGTTCAAACGAGGCTGGCAACAGCATCGACCGGCACGCATTGCACGCCCCACGTGGCAATAAAAGTTGCCACCCCGGAACGGTTCCTCGCATACAACCGCGCGCAAGCGCGGTTGTATGCGTTATGAAAGTTGGACTTTCACGCGGAGAACGACCCCTGTCGGGATAGCTTGTGTAATCGCCAAGCGACCGTTTTCTTTTTTGAGCAAGTAACTGCTTTGTAGGGTGCAGGCAGGTTGGTAGGGCGGCTCTCTTTTGTGCGCAGGAGCCTTGTTGCACGCCCCACGTGGCAATAAAAGTTGCCATCCCCCGAGGGGGGTGGTTTCGCGCAAAAAATGCCGCTCTGAGGTGTTTTTACATGTAGGCTGCATGCTACAGTTTCTGCATGGCACTACGACTCGGGTTTTATGGCGGGGCTGGCAAGGTTACCGGCTCAAACTTTCTAGTGGAGAGCGGCAAAGCAAAGGTGCTTGTGGACTGTGGCATCGAGCAGGGAGCAGACGTAGCAACCGAAGACGTGTATGGTCCTTTTGCGTATGACCCGGCGGGCATCGATGCACTCGTGCTCACACACGCGCACCTCGACCACGTGGGGCGCATTCCGAAGCTCGTACGCGATGGCTTCCGCGGGAAACTTTTCATGACGCCGCCGACCAAAGACCTTGCGGAGCTTATACTTAAAGACTCAGTAACTATTCTCGCGGAAGACGCCGAGCGTCGCGGCCTGTCGCCACTGTACGAAGAAAAGGACGTCGCGGAGACCTTCCAGCTCATCGAGACCCTTGAGTACCGAAAGGACCACGAGGTTGCTCCGGGCATGACTGCCTATCTGCGCAACACTGGGCATATCTTGGGCTCGGCGAGCGTGCGGCTCACGGACGAAGACGGTACCGCGGTCGCGCTTACGGGCGATATTGGAAACGCGCCGTCGCCCTTGCTCCCCGACTGGGAGCCGGTGCCGGATGCCGACGCGATGGTAATGGAAAGCGTGTACGGCGACCGCCTTCACCCGCCGCACAAGGACCGGGTCAGTCGTTTGCGCGACACGCTCAAAAAAGCGATAGAACGGGGCGGAACGATACTTATACCTGCCTTTTCGATCGAGCGTACGCAGCTCATGCTCTACGAACTGTCGAACTTCTATGCGGCAGGAGAGCTGCCGCATATCCCGGTCTACCTCGACTCGCCGCTCGCCATACACGTCACCGACGTGTATGACAAATGGGGCTCGACCTACTTCAAGCCCGTAGCAGAGGAGGAAATGAAACGGGAGGGAAGCCTTTTTGACTTTTCCTTTCTTACGAAGACGCTCTCGCGGCCCGAATCCGACGAAATCGCCAAAGCGCGCGGACAGAAAATCATTATTGCTGGTGCCGGCATGAGCCATGGAGGGCGCATAGGGCGGTGGGAGCGGCAATACCTGCCAGACCCGTCTACAACGCTCATTATCGTTGGCTACCAGGCGCCAGGCTCGCCGGGCCGGCACATGGCCGAAGGTGCCTCACACGTGCGCTTAGGCGGGCAGGACGTGCGCATACGCGGCAAAGTGGAAATCCTCGAAGGCTGGTCGGGTCACGCTGACCGCGACGAACTGCTCGATTTTGCGGAGCAGTCGCTTGCGGGCAAGCGGCTCAAAGCGATTTTTGTAGGTCTTGGCGAGCCCGCAAGCGAACGCTTCCTTGCACAGCGCATTCACGACTACCTTGGTGGCCGCGCGATAGTACCCGAAGTTGGCGCGGTGTGGGAAATTTCAAAAGCGGGTGTTCGAAATGTGTAAAAGGCCGCTCAAGGTGACCTCTCGACGAAGACGGCTCCTAGGTAACGGGCAGGCTCAAATAGCAAAGGCCCGCCAAGCGGGCCTTTGCTATTTGAAAACGGGAACCACTACTTCACTTGTGCGGCTATACGGGAGAAGATCTCGGGCCGCTCGGCAGCAAACTGAGCGAGCACCTTGCGGTCAAGTGCGATGCTCTGTTTCTTCAGATTGCCGATAAAGGTTGAGTACGAGGTCAGACCATTTTCGCGGACAGCGGCATTGAGACGTACAATCCAAAGCTGACGGAAATCGGTCTTCTTGTTCTTTCGATGGTCGAAAGAGTATTTCCCTGCGTGGAGAATCGCCTCGTGCGCCTGGCGCTTTTTTGTCGATCGGCCGTAGCGATAGCCCTTTGCTCGTGCAAGGAGGTTCCTGCGTCGTTTTTGTGCTGCTACACCGCCTTTAACTCGTGCCATACAAAAATAATTACTACAGCTTAAATAATCCTACGTGCCGGGGAGGAAGCGGCGGCGTACGCGCGCTGAGAGAACGAGGCTCACCGCGCGACGCTTTGCCTGGCGCTTGCTGCCGCTCGACTTCGCGTTGAAATGGTTCTGGCCCTTTATGCGTACTACGAGTTTACCGTTACGCGTTACGCGGATCCGCTTTGTGTACGATTTGTTGGTTTTCATGGGTTTGTTTTGGTTTCCTCAGCCTTTCGCACCGCTTTCGGGTCGCGTTCGATAACGCCGGCAAAGCCTTTCGGGCTGCGGGTAATCGGCTCGGCAAGCCGGTACGCATACGGGATACGCTCCAGGAATCTCACGAGCCGTTCTTTCAGGAACTCCTCGCTCATGCCTTTGTAGCGGCCTTTCAGGAAAAGTTCAGCGCGCACGCGATGACCTTCGTCAAGCCATTCGGCGGCCTTTTTGGCTTTGAGCAGCATGTCGTTATCACCCGTGCCGACCTTTATTTGGACTTCCTTGGTTTCGGAGACCTTGGCCTTGGCTTTTACCGCCTTTTCCTTTTTGCTTCGCTCGTACTCGAATTTACCATAATCCGCGATTCTCGCAACGGGCGGGACCGCTCTGGGCGAAATCTCGATAAGGTCGAGGCCAGCGCGCTCAGCAGCGGCAAGAGCCTGTGCAAGCGTAAGGACGCCGAGGTTTTCACCCTCGGTGCCTATAACGCGCAGTTCACGCGTCGAAATTTCACGGTTGATATTTAGTCGTTCGGCTGCCACTTGGGAGTAATTATAACATATTGTGCGGTCCTGCGCCAAGTTTGCTAGGGAGCCACCGAAAGCTGGTTTGGGTTGGTGAGCTTGATTTCGGCGCGGCTGTTGTAGGCGGTGATGGTGCCGGTGAGGGTGACCGTTTTGCCAGCAAGTCTCGAGAGGTCGCCGAAGGCTTTGGTGTCGCCCGAGAAAATAACGGCCGAGAACGGACAGGTTTTATAGCTTTTGCAAAAGTCGAGAAAGACCGTTCCGCTCGAAGCGGTATAGGCGCTAATGAGCGTCCCGCGCACCGAGGCGTATGCGCCGATGTGCTGCGGCGCTTCGGTGTAGTCGATTGTGCCTATAGAAGCAGACGCGGCGGCGCTTTGCGCCGCCGCGGCAGTGCCCGCATATTTTTGTAGTAAGCGTTCCAGTAAGCTCGCGTATGCACTCACAAGGACAGGGCTGGTTCCAATCTCCAAAATCTCGTCGTTTTCGTTCGTGGCAGAGCTCGTCCAGTTATAGCTGCCGATTGCGTAGGCGGTATCGGTGACGAGCGCCTTAATGTGCATGATGCCCTGCCCATCGACGTGGTGCTCTGTTTCAATCGGAATGCCTGCGGCGGAAAGCTCGGTCATGATGGGTGCGTCGTAGCTGTTCGCGCTTTCGCCTGCGTCGACGAGACCGCGAACGTCGACGCCGCGCCGTTTCGCTGCCACAAGCGCGTCGGCTATGTCTTTGAGTGTGAATTCGTACATTGCGAAGTACGCGCGTTTCTTGGTCGCGTCGATAAGTGCAATCAGCTCCTGGTCGTTTTGCTTCTGGTCGAGCGAGTAGAGAAGGCGTGTAGTGTTCGGCGCGGGCGCAGGGAGTACTACGCCGCCGAGCGCTGTTTCGGCACTGGTGCTGCCGTTTTGGCCGATAAGGTAACCACCGATGCCGGTGACGCTGGCGAACGCGAGGGCGGCGCTTGCGCGCCGAAGGTGCGGGCTCATGTCCTGATTAAATCACGAAGCGCGGACGGGTTATGATGTAATGCACGTATGGCGCTCGTATTCGATATTGAGACGGTCGGCGAAGACTGGGAATCATTCGACGAAACCACGCAGCACAATCTCGCCTGGTATCTTGAACAGTCTTCGCGCGACGAAGAAGACGCGGCGTTCGAGCTCAAACAGCTTCGTGAGGGGCTCGGCCTTTCACCGCTTACCGGGTTCATTGTGGCGATTGGCGTGTATGACACGGAAAAGAAAAAAGGCGTCGTGTACTACGATCCGGCAGGAACGACCGCGGAGGAGTCAGAAGAACGCAGCATCACCTACAAGCCCGTCGGCGAGCGCGACATGCTCGAGCTTTTTTGGGAAGGAGCCCAGCAGTATACCGAGTTTGTTTCATTTAATGGTCGCAGTTTCGACGCGCCGTTTCTTGCGATTCGTTCGCTGGTGCACAACCTCAAGCCTTCGCGCGACCTCTTGAGTAACCGCTACACGTCGCTTCAGCGCGGCTGCCAGCACGTCGATTTGCTGGACCAGCTCACTTTTTACGGCGCCGCGCGTTATAAGAAAAGCCTCCACCTTTTTTGTCGCGCACTCGGTATCGAAAGTCCAAAAGCGGGCGGCACGAAGGGCGACGACGTGGCAGGGCTCTTTCGCGCAGGAAAGGGACTTGATATTGCCCGCTACAATGCAGGCGATCTCTTTGCTACCGCGGCGCTGTATCATCGCTGGAAACAGTACCTAAAATAAGGGCTTTTTGACGTTATCCCCACCTAGGCCCCGCGCGAGAAAGGCTAGGCTTAGGGTGTAGCCATAACGTGTGAATACAATGAATATTGTCGGTATATCAGGAAGTCTGCGGGAGGGTTCGTTTAATTTGGCGCTTTTGCGCGAGATGCAGAAGCTCGCGCCTTCCGGAATGGAAATTACGGTTGCCGACATCGGCTCGTTGCCGCTCTATAACAGCGACCTCGAAACAGAGTTTCCGCCGGAAGCGTTGGCGCTCAAGCAGAAAGTCGAAAACGCCGACGGAATCATTATCGCGACGCCAGAGTTCAATCGCATGATTCCCGGGGCGCTTAGCAACGCCATTGATTGGCTGAGCCGTCCGTACGGTAAGAACTCGCTGGCCGGCAAAATCGTGCTCGTTGCGGGGGTGTCGGTCGGGAAAATCGGCACCGCCATAGCGCAGAGCCAGCTGAAGCACACGCTGCTGTACCTTGATGCGCGCGTGATTGGTCAGCCTGAACTCTACCTCGGCCCTGCGGCAGAGGTGTTTGCGATGTCGGATGACCAGGCAAAGGCGTACCACGACGCGCCTGGGCCTATGAAGAACGAAAGTGTGAAGGAACTTGTGGCAAAGGCGCTCGAGACGCTTGCTGCGCGCGTGCAAAAGTAACGGTTCGGACGAGAAACGCGCGGCGCCTCTGGCGCCGCGCGTTTTGCGTTAGTTAGGTATGCGGGCGAATTCTGGTATTCTGCGCACCATGGAAGAGCTACCGGAGCCGAAGCGCGAGTTAGAGTATCGCCGGTTATTCGATATCGCGCTTGGCATAAAGGGGGTCGACGGTGTTATCGAGGTGCTCGGCGGTCTCTTTTTGGCCATGGTGCGCCCGGCAATGATAACGGGGTGGGTTGCGCGGTTTACCGCGGAGGAGCTTGCCCGCGAGCCGAACGGCCTCACGGCACATGCAGTGCACGCACTTGTGCACTCGCTCGCGGCGTCGGGGCACTGGCTCATTGCGGGGTACCTGGTGCTCCATGGACTCATAAAGGTGCTACTCGTCGTCGGCATCTTTTCGGGTCGGCGCATCGCGTACCCGCTCTTTATGGCGAGCCTTTTGGTATTTGGCGTATACGAGATTTACCGCGGTATGGCACGCCACGAGGTGGTGCTGCAGGTGCTTGCCGCGCTCGATTTCGCTATTCTCATCCTTACGGTGCACGAATACCGGATTCGCTACGGCGAGTCGATTACCAAGATATTCAGCTAGTCATTATTCTTCGTCGGGGTACCGCTTAATGAGGTGGTCTTCCGCGAAGTGGGCGCGAAGCACAGCGCGTGCGGAGGGAGTTCGTATGCCGCGCGCTCGGTTTTCCGCGCCGATTTCGAAAGCGAGTCGCCAGTGACCCAGGAGCGCGCGGTAGGTGTCGCATACACTTGTGCGGCGGTCCCACACATGGGTCGGCTCGCTCGACGAGCCGTTAAATTCGATAATGGTGAACCCTTCGCCGCGCTTGAATGCTTCAAAGTCGTCGTAGCGCACGTCGAAGCGGCCGAAATAAAACTCTTTTATGTCTTTACCGATGCGGTCAAATACCGCAGAGAGCTGAGGCGTAATGGCTTGTTCGCCGTTCGTAAAAATCGCTCCGCGCACATGGTTGCCTACCGACACGAGCGGGTGTTCAACGCCTGCGGGAATGACTTCATCGAGCGCGCGTTTATTGCGGCGGAAGTAGATACGAGCGATGCGCGCCGCGCGCTCGTCGGCAAGAATAAGTTCTCGCAGCGTAGCGCGCCCATCGCCGACCACGAAGGGGAAGCTCTTCAAGGTGAGCGAGGTTATCCGACCGTCTTTTTCTGATGGTCGCCGCACGTAGAATACGCCCGCTTCGCGCGGCGCTCGTACGTACCGCTGGAGTACCATGTGGGCGTCAGGCGGAAATTTGGCGAGATGCAACGCCAGCGCGTTTTCGTTTTCCACCACGCTCACCCCGCGGCCGTTGCGGCCTAAGTCAGGTTTTGCGACGAGCGGGAAAGAGAGACCTGCACGTTCGAGCTTCGCACGGATCTCGGAGAGTGGTGCTACGGCTTTGACCGTAACGAATGGCGCGAAGTATTGGCGTGCGTCGGCCCCCATGCACGCGTGCATATCGGTCTTGGACGCGCCGACTAGGTCGCCTAAGAAGAAAGAGGGGTTGGCAATGGTCGGCAGTGTCACGCTGCGGAAGCGCAGCATGAGCCAGGCGATATACGGGATGTACGGAAGCCGCACGAGCCATTCGGGCGCGTACTCAAGCAGCGAGAACAAACGTTCTTTCTTTACCGGGTCGCCCATGCTAGGTGTCAGTGCGCGGCGGCTCCCCCTTGGTTTCTGCGCGAAAATTCATAATGTTGTGCCGTCCGACGAAGAAAAGAATGAGCAAGAAAATGCCCGCGATAGGCCAGCGCACCCAGCCGACCCATTCGTTGGTGAGGTTGCCGAACCAGTAAGCCGCTGAGAAGAGGACGGTCGTCCAGACAAGCGTTGCGCCGATGGCGGTTACTAGGAAGGGGAGAATGGGCATGCGGAAAAATCCGCTCGCTGTATACGTGGGCAGACGCAGCCCGGGTACGAATCGTACGGTAAAAATCGTAAGCGCATACCGTTTCTCGAACCAGCTTTTGATGGGAGTCACCCTTTCGTGTTCTACATACTTTCCAAGCGTGGGATGGGTGCGGGCAAGCGACCCGAGCCCATAGAGACCAAGGTCGCCCAGCACGATTCCAACATAGAGGGCGACGAGTGCGGTAAGTATGGAGATGACGCCTTCCGAGGCAAGGATGCCCACTAGAATGGTTGTCGGGTCCTCCAAAATAAAGGTAGCGATGACGATCGCCACTCCGGTGAGGATGGAACTGCCCGCAGCACTGCTGATGAAGTGCAGAAAGATGGCCGTGAGAGACATGAGCCGTGGCGGTTATCTTAGCATGCCCCTACTGAAATCGACGGACGAAATAGGGCACTCCTTCTATGCGTACTATCGTAGTAGAATGGGGGGATGCCGGGAGAATCGACCGATGAAGAAGTTGTCCGTCGGACGATAACCGACAAAGACGCCTTTGCAGAGCTCATAGGTCGCTATGAGGCGAAGCTTGGCCGCTACTTGGAGCGGCTGGGGTTAGGCGTGCGCGAAGACCGGGAAGACGTGCTCCAGAACGTGTTCATTAAAGCGTATCGGAACCTCAATAGCTTTGACCCATCGTTGTCCTTTTCGTCCTGGATTTATCGTATTGCGCATAATGAAGCCATGAGCTTCTTCCGCGCGCGGCGCGCGCGGCCGCAGGTGGTGCTCGGCGACGATAGCGACTTCCTTCTATCGGAGTTGCGCGACGAGCATGCAGATTCGACGAGAGCCGCCGAGCGGCGGCTCTCGCGTGAAGAGCTTTCTCGCGCGCTGGTAGCCATCGACCCGCAGTACCGCGAAGTGCTTATCTTACGCTTCTTTGACGATCGTTCGTACACCGAAATTTCTGATATTCTCCAGGTGCCGCTCGGAACTGTCTCTACCCTTATCTATCGAGCAAAGCGTGCTCTACGCGCCGCGCTCCCTAACGCCTTCATTCTTTAATCCCTGCCCATGAACGAAACGTCGAACCAGCTTGCTGAACGCGTTCTTCATCGAATTGAAGCGGAAGATGTGCATCCGCGCCCGCGGTGGGAGTTTTTGCTCAAGAACTACACGTTCTGGACCGTTGGCGCCGTGGCGGTCACTCTGGGCGCGGTTGCCTTCTCTGCGGCACTCTTTGAGGTGGAGAACACCACCTGGCGGCTGTATATGGCAACCCATCCGAACCTTTTTTCGTTCGTACTCGCGGTCGCGCCATTTTTGTGGGTTATTGCGCTCGCGGTTTTTATACTCCTTGGCTATGTCAACATTCGCCACACAAACCGCGGATATCGCTATCCGTTGTTGCTCATTGCTGCAGGAGCGGTGCTCACGTCGGTTACTTTGGGTAGCGCTCTCTATGCCGCTGGCTACGGAGGCCGTGTTGAAGAGGCGCTCGGCAGCATCCCGCCCTTTTATCGGCCTATTTTGCAGCAAGAACACGGCTGGTGGCTTAACCCGAACCGAGGGCTCTTGGGCGGAGTGGTCATGTCGGTCGCTTCGGCGGCCTCATCCTCGCCGCTCGGGTTTGTCCTCAAGGACTTTTCCGGACACCTATGGAAAATCGACGGGGCTGATTTGCGCGGCATCGACCTTACGATACTCGCTCGCGGCGGAACGGTGCGCGTGGTAGGCGTGCCGGTGGTCGGTCCCACGTCGTCGAGTACTGTTTTCCATGCGTGTTTCGTGTTCCCTTGGCGGGTATTCGGGCTTGGTTCGAGACCGCCATCTTCGCCCGTCGCTGTGTTTTCTTCAAGTACTGAAAGAATGTCTGGCATTGCGCGTAGTGATGTGTGTAGGGGCATTCGCCCTTACAAGCAGCTCCGCGATCTCGACGAGAACGGCTTCTAGCTGGAATGCTGCTACTAGCGAGCGTAGCGGCATTCACTCCTCTTGGTGCGGGGCTGCATCCGATACCGCCGCCCTCGGGCGGCGGTATCGTTTTAGATACATGAACAACGATGATTTCGAGCGAATAGTTGGAGAAGAGTTCCGAAAAATTCCGGCGCGCTTTGCGCGCCGCATAGAAAACGTCGCGCTTCTGCTCGAGGACGCGCCGAGCGAAGCGGTGCGGCGCGAAGAGTCGCTCGCTCCACAAGAGACGCTCCTCGGACTGTACCGCGGCGTTCCCGCAAACGAGCGCGGCGACTTCTACAGCGGAGTTTTGCCCGACACGATCACCCTGTATCGCGTACCGCTTCTCGAAGAAGCAAAGGAACTTTTGCACACCGGGCGCGCACAGACCGAACCAGAGGCAGTGCGCCTCGCGGTGCATGAGACGCTTTGGCATGAGATAGGGCACTATTTCGGGCTTGCTGAGCAGGAAGTGCGTGAGCGCGAAGAGGCAGGAACGAACCACTTCACCGAGAGCGAGGACGAAACAAACTCGCCGCTCGCCTGAGCGGCGAGTTTGTGGCGGCAGCAGGATGCTTGTTGCACGTAAAGCAAGCGCGCTGGCGGCAGCGAACGCGTGCTGAGAGCTCTACCGCAAGCCTCGTCACTCAGTTCTTTCATTAGAGTAGGAGAGCATTCCGGATTTTCACTGCTTGCAGTGAGCGCGTCGGGCGCGTATGGTGGAGGCACCATTATGAAGCGTTGGGGCGTCATCTTCATACTTTTACTTGCGTTTTGCGGACTAGCCGATTCGGCGTACTTGGCTAGGCACGAGATCAACGGAACGCCGCTCCAATGCAATATCGCGAACCTTTCGGGCTGTAATATCGTTGCGCAGAGCCCGTATTCGCGGCTCTTCGGCGTTCCGGTTGCTGAATACGGGCTCCTTTTTTACGGCGTCATCTTTGCCCTCTCAGCTCTCGAGCTCGCGCTGTTTGACCGGCTCTTGCGGCGCGTGCTCCAAGGCCTCGCCATTGTCGGTTTGCTCGTCTCAATCGCGTTCACGCTTCTGCAGGTTTTCGTAATCCAAGCGCTGTGCGAATACTGCGTAGGCTCGGCTCTGATTGTGCTGCTCATCTTTATTTTTGCCACGCGCATCGAGCCGGTTCGTAACGCGCTGAGGAAGGAAGATACAGAAAGCGCCTAGCGGGGTGTTCGCTCGTGGCACTGGCCATCCGTGTACTCGTCACCATAACTTCTGCGTTGTGTGCGGTATACTGTTTCGTAATGGCACGAATCCCAGTAATCGGCGCAGAGGCCCCAACGTTTTTGCTTCCCGACCAAGACGGAAAAGAACATGCGCTTGCCGATTATCGCGGGAAGTGGGTTCTTCTTTATTTTTATCCCAAGGATGATACGCCCGGCTGCACGCTTGAGGCGTGCGCAATCCGCGATCAGTTTAAAGACTTCCAGAAGATCGGGGCCGTAGTGCTCGGCGTGTCGACCGACAGCGTCGCAAGCCATAAGAAGTTCGCAACCGCTTACGAACTTCCTTTCACGCTTCTTGCTGACGAGCACAAGGAAGTGGTGAACCAGTATGGGGTATTCGGCGAGAAGACCATGATGGGGAAGACGTATATGGGCACGAGTCGTACATCGTTTCTTATAGATCCCGCGGGGACGATCGCAAAGGTGTACGAGAAGGTAAAGCCCGAAACTCACGCAGCAGAGGTGATCAAAGACCTTTCCGGAATGGCCGGGTGATAGCGCCTCCGTGCGCGAAGGGAATGGCCCCGGACGCACGGCCGCTCCTTTCGCGCTACAATGCGCTCATGACTCCCAGAGCGCTCGCCGAACGGAAAGCGCGCATGAAGAAAATCCTTGCGTACCTTAAAAAATCGTATCCGAAGCCAAAGAGCGAGCTCGCGTATAAAACCAATTTTCAATTCGTTGCCGCGGTAATGCTCTCGGCCCAGTGCACCGACAAGGCGGTTAACAAGGTGACGGCTCTACTCTGGAAGAAATACAAAACGCCGCGCGACTTTGCCGCGGCCGACCCCGCAGTCTTTACGAACGAGATTTCCTCGATTCCGTTTTTCCGCAACAAGGCGAAGGCGATTATAGGTGCCGCAACGGTGGTTGCAGAAAAACACAGGGGCAAGGTCCCGCGAACCGAAGCGGAGCTCGTCGCCCTGCCGGGCATCGGCTACAAGACCGCGCACGTCATCTTAGGCGAGCTTTTCGATGTGTGGGACGGCATTGCCACCGACACGCATGTGAAGCGCTTTGCGAAGCGTTTTGACCTCTCAGACGCGAACGATCCTACAAAGATTTCCAAGGACCTCGAACAACTTGTGCCCAAAAGTGACTGGAAGTACGTCAATAACGGACTTGTGCTCTATGGCCGCTACGTGTGCCCAGCGCGTCCGCACGACTGCGCGAGCCATCCGCTCACCAAACGGTGGCCCGAAGCGGCAACGCGCTGGCCGAAGGCTACGTAGCTTCCTATGTACTGGCATCCTGCGTTGGCGATACTCTCCGGCGTTTTGGCGGTTGCCGCAATCGTCCCTTACATAAAGGATATCTTCTACGGCACAACGCGCCCTAATGCCGTTTCGTGGTTTCTGTGGACTCTGCTTCAGGGCATTGCCATGGCTGCGCAGTTTTCCGCAGGTGCGTCGTGGTCGGTGGTGCTGCTTGTGGTCATCACAGTAAATACTGCCGTGGTAACCGTACTCGCGCTCACTGGGTACGGCTACCACGCTTACGGCAGGACCGATATCGTCTGTTTTGTCCTGGCGCTCATAGCGGTAGCTGCGTGGCAGGCTACTAAGGACCCTATCGTTGCAATTGGGTTTGCTATTTTTGCAGATCTTTTTGCATCGGTTCCTACGCTCGTGAAAGCGCTGATAGAGCCAGCATCCGAAAGTCTGCTGGGCTGGTGGATTATCATGTTTGCGTCGCTCGCAAGCGTGTTATCTGCGAATATCATTAACGCGCCGAATCTCGCCTACCCGGTATACATGGTTTTTATCGACGCGACGACACTGGGTGCGCTGTACGTCGGCTGGGCTCGTCGCCGGCAAATAGGGTAGGATAGAGGCCATGGAGAAGCGGGTCGTTGCGGCTTTCGACATAGACGGGACCGTGTTCCGCTCGTCGCTCCTTGTTGAACTTGTCGAGCGGCTTATCGAGGCAGAGTTATTTCCGAGGGCGGCACGGGAAATGTACGAGCGCGAGCAGGAGCAGTGGCTCGACCGGAAGGGCGGGTACGAGTCGTATATCGAAAAGGTTGTCGCCGCTTTCGGAGCGCAGATTAAGGGTCTGCCGTACGAAGAGGTGGCCAACCTTGCGGGCGAGATTATCGAAGAGAAGCGCGACCGGGTGTACCGCTTTACCCGTGATCGCATCAAGGCGCTCAAACAGGAAGGGTACTTTATTCTTGGCATTTCGCACTCGCCGAAGTTTATTGTCGACGGCTTTGGCTACGAACACGGCTTCGACAAGGTGTACGGGACGTTCTACGCGACCGGCCCGTCTGGGAAGTTCACGGGCGAGGTAGAGGACCGAGACCTCATTTTCAATAAAGCGGCCGTGCTCCAGCGCGCGGTGCGTAAGGAGGAGCTAACGCTAGTAGGCTCGATGGCGGTGGGCGACACCGAGAGCGATATTCCGATGCTTGAGACGGTCGAGCAGCCGATTGCGTTTAATCCGAACCAGGCGCTGTACGCGCACGCGAAGCGGCGCGGCTGGAAGGTGGTGGTCGAACGCAAAGACGTCATTTACGAGTTATGAACAAACGCGCGTGTGGATCTCGAAAACCGCGGAATATTTTTCTACTGAAAAATTTCCTCCTGCTCGGGCCGCCGCCCTGCGCAGAGGCTTTTCTCACTGCACACCCGCGTTCGCTGTCTCACAGGTTCAAAACTTGTCCTTCGCTCCCGCCGACCGTTTTTTTAGCAAATGTTTCACTTCTTGCTAACGTAGTATTTTAGTTATGCGAATCTACATCGCCGGACCGCTCTTTAACGATATGGAGCGGGCCCGAAATCGTGACATAACGAAGATCGTTGAGGGCGAAGGGCATACGGCGTTTCTTCCGCAGGAGGATGGGAAACTTGCAGTGGATGAAATCGCGCAAGGTAAGGATGCGGTCGTAGTACGCAAACAAATTTTCGAGCTCGACACAAAGGAGATTCGCCGGTGCGACGCGTTTCTATGCCTGCTTGATGGCCGTGTGCCCGATGAGGGTATGTGCTTCGAGCTTGGTATGGCCTACGCGCTCGGGAAGCCTTGCATTGGCTACGCTACCGATACTCGTACGCTCGATCCATACGGAATGAATCTCATTCTCGACGAGAGCTTGTCGCGCGTTGCGCGCACAGAAAAAGAGTTGCGAAGTGTGCTTCGCGAACTCAGATGACGCCCGCGGTTTTCAGGCGTCTCGTGTGGGCGCACTATAAAAAACTCGGGCGGCACGAGCTGCCATGGAGAAAGACGCGCGACCCGTACAAAATTTTAGTGAGCGAGGTGATGCTGCAGCAGACCCAGGTGGAACGTGTGGCCCCGTACTACCGGGAGTTTGTGAAAAAGTTCCCGACTGCTCGCCGGCTCGCGGAGGCGCCGCTTTCTGAGGTGCTCAAAATGTGGCAGGGGCTCGGGTACAATCGCCGCGCGAAAATGCTCCACGAGGCTGCGAAAGGCATTGCAGAAAGCGGTATGCCAAGGAGCGCAGCTGAGCTAGAAAAGTTGCCCGGTGTCGGGCCGTATACAGCCGCTGCAGTCGCCGCCTTTGCATGGGACGAGCACGGTCTCGTGCTTGAGACGAACATTCGGACGGCTATTACGCACCACTTCTTTCCGGGCGAGACGAAAGTGAGCGACAAGGAAGTCGGAGAAGTGCTACGGAAAACTGCGCCAAAGGGGTCGGCGCGCGAATGGTACTACGCGCTCATGGACTACGGTTCCTTCCTAAAGCGCTCAGGGGTACGGATTAATGCCCGGAGTGCGCACTACTCGAAGCAGTCGAAGTTTGCGGGCAGCAGCCGACAAGCGCGTGGCGCTATTCTTAAAGAGCTTGCAAAGTGCGCACAGAGTGAACGGCGTTTACTGAGTCTTCTGGGCGACGACCGGCGCGACCAGCTCGCGCAAGCGCTTAGGGAGTTGGTTACCGAGAGCCTGGTGCAAAAAACGCAGCGGGGCTATGCGTTGGCGCGGTAATTCACGAGAACAGCGTTTAGTGCTATGGTTTTGCTGGGTTGGAAGGGAGGACTCGATGGGTACGGTATCACTACAACACGGACGCCGTGCGGCGGAAGAAGCTGCGGGCAGAGAAATCAACCACTTTGTCACTGTAGTAGAGTCAAACGGCACGATTTACCACAGCTTTTGCAGCTGCGGGTGGGAATGCCCGTCCGTCTCCGATGGCGTTGAAGGCGCACGGGACGAGTGGGTAAAGCACATCCAGGCGGCAGGGGCTGAGATCGCATATCCTGAATCCTGAATCGTGAGCGTGGGGGCAGGAGACCCTACAAAAAGACCGCGCAGAGCGCGGTCTTTTTTTGCGGCAACACAGGGAGACTACATTCCAATCACCATGGGGAGCACGAGCGGAGCCTTGTTCGTACGCGCGAAGAGGAATCCAGCGACCGTGTCGGCCAAGTTGTTTTTGACGTAGTCGAGGTCAATCGGGTTCATGCCGCGCGTCGAGTCCTCGACAGTCTTTTTGATAAGCAAGCGTGCTTCGTTCAGAAGCCCCTGCGACTCGCGCAGATAGACGAAGCCTCGGCTCATGATGTCTGGCGATTTGCGCAGCTTGCCGGTCTTCATGTTTACGCTCGCAACGATGACAAACATGCCGTCCTTAGAAAGCGCCTGGCGATCGCGGATAACCACTTCTTGAATGTCGCCAATCGTAAAGCCGTCCACGATCATGGGCGACGACGGCACTTTCTGCTTGTGTACGTTGAGCCGTTCGCCATTTTCTACGTCGATGACAAGGCCGTTATCCGGAATGACAATCGTGTCTTTGGGGCGGCCTGCCTGCTCGACGGCGCGCGCATGGCAGCGGAGCATCGAGTGGTAGCCATAGTAGGGCATGAAGAACTTCGCCCCCACCTGCTGGTTAATCCACACAAGTTCGCCTGCGTTGCCGTGGCCGGTCGAGTGGACGTCGCTCGAGCGGTAGTGAATGAGCGTCACGTCGTGGCGGTACAGGTTGTCCTTAAGCTTCTGGACGGAGTTCTCGTTTCCCGGGATGACCGAGGAGGAAAGCACAATCGTGTCGCGGCTGTTGAGCGTGATGAATTTGTGCTGGTTAGTCGCGATGCGCATGAGCGCGGCAAATTCTTCTCCTTGGGCGCCGGTCGTCAGGATAAGAATCTTGTCCGGCGGGTAGTCGCCGATGTCCTGTGCGGGAATAATCGTGCCTTTCTCAATCTTCAAAAGGCCGGTTAGCTGGGCAATCTCGAGGTTGTTCTTGATTGAACGACCTTCCGTGACCACCTTCTTTCCGAGCTTCTCGGCAGCCTGAATGATACGCACCATGCGCTCGAATTGCGAAGCGAACGTGCCGATAATCAGGCGGCCATTTACGGTTTTTACGATGTTCTCAAGCGTGTCGTTAACACGCTGCTCGGGAATCGAGAAGCCATCGCGCTCGGCGTTGGTCGAGTCGGCAATGAAGAAGATATTGTGGTCTTTGCCAATGTCGCCCCAGGTCTTCTGTTCGCGTGGACTGGGCGTCGTGCCGTCGTGCTCGAGCTTCAGGTCGCCAGTAACGACGACGTTGCCCTGCGGCGTCATAATCGAAACGCCCATCGAGTCGGGGATTGAGTGCGTAACCGGGAAGAATTTTACTTTGGTGGAACCAATCGTAACCGTCTGGCCGACTTCCACCTCGATCATTTCGGGTTTAGGAACGTCTGGAAACTCTTCTTGGCGGCGCTGGATCATCACCGAGGTGAGGCGCTGGGTGTAGATCGGCGGAGTGCCGAAACGCGGCAGAAGGAAGGGAATGCCACCGATGTGGTCAAGGTGGCCGTGGGTAATGATTACGCCACGGACGCGGGCCTGGTTGTGCTCGAGGTAGCGGGTATTAGGAAGAATGTAGTCGACACCCGGACCGCTCCCGTCCTCGCTTACAAACTGGAATCCTGCGTCAAGTACGATAATGTCGCCCGTTGCGCCTACTTCGACCGCGAACATGTTGCGGCCGACCTCTTCGGCGCCGCCCAGCGGGATGATGCGCACGGAGTCCGCGCCTACCGGATCGGGGTAGTAGTCGGCGCCGCGCGGTTTCGCGGGCGTGGGAGGAGCGCCGCGTCGCATGCGCTGCATGCGACGGACGTTGCTGCGCGGTCCGCCGCGCGCGCTCCGGACGCCCCCCCGCCGCGGCTGGGGCTTCTCGGTGTCGGTGCGCTCCGTGCGTGTTTGCGGCGCGTCCGGTTTTTCTTGCGGAGTGTTCCGCGCGGGAGCCGGAGCGGGCGCGGGGGCAGGAGCTGGTGATGAGTTCATAAATCAAATCAGTAATTGGATAAGGGGCTTGCAATACGTAACTAACATTCAAACCCGTACGTAAATAGAAAACAGAACTAGCGAGCAAAGAAGGGCCACACGCGTACCGTCTCTTGGTACCACTTCGAGACGGTCGCAAACCGGTCGGCGGGTGAAGCGATTTGCGGGAGCTCCACGCCATGCAGCGAGCTGGGCACTGAGTATACGAAGTCGGGTGCGTAGAGGAAGGCGGCCGGGTAGTCGGAGGCTATGGTTGTTTCGATCTTTTGCAGATCATTCAGTCGTGCGTTCGGGTCCGGGTTCGTGCGCGCGTCTTCGAGAAGCGCGTCGACGGTTTTGTTTGCATAGAGCGCGATATTGAGGCCAGGGTCATTTTGCTCCTGCGAATCCCAGAACGCATACAGGTCCTGGCTCCGGCCTATAACCTCGCCGTAGAGCAGTGCGTCGTACTTGCGCGGCTGGATAACGTTTTGCGAGAGGTCGCCGGGTTCGTAGAGTTCTACGGATACCGTAATGCCGAGCTGCTGCCAATCGTGCTGCACCGCGAGCGCGACGTTCTTAAGCTCCGGCGCGTTGCTTGTGCGCAAGGTAATGTTGCCGAGAGTTTGTTTCGTTTTGGCATTTTTCCACTCTCGGGCACTGCCATCGTAGGTCCAGCCGCCCGCTTCAAGGACGTTTGCCGCCGCGGCGGTGTAATTGGATTCGGCAGGAATCGGCACTTCGGTGATACCGCTGCCCGGCGGCACCGGCCCCATAATCGCAGTTGCGTATCCGCCGAGCGCGTTTTTGACGAGTGCGGTGCGGTTGATTGCGAGCGAAAGCGCTTTGCGTACCTCTGCGCGCGCATAGACCTGGTTTTCGCTCGGATTCCAAAAGACACCAAAGACGCGCGAGTACGGAGCAAGCAGTGCATGCGGTGTCGATATTCCGTATGCACTTTGCACGGCGCCGTTGCTTAGAGCCGAGGCAAGGTCTTCAGTCCGTGAGTAAAACGTCAGCCGTATGCCGTTAAGATAGGGCCGGCCGAGTGCGTAGTGCGGATTTGCCGCGAGCGCTACGCTCGTAATGAGGCCCGACGAATCGCGGGAAACGCTCGTTATCTTGAACGGACCAGCGCCCACGGGCCGCGTCTCAAGCTGAGAGAAGGGAAAATTCTCATCGGAGATACTTTTCCAGTCTTGTGCCGGTAAAATGCCAAGCGTCGTGAGCTCAAGGAATGGCGCGTAGGGCCGCGGAAGAACGAAGCGTACCGTGTGTGAATCGATCGCTGTTACGTCGATTCCCGCCCAGTCGGCGTATACGGGGCTTTTCAAGGCAGGATCTTGTGCTTTTTGTACCGTGTACACGATATCTGCAGCGGTTACCGGAGTGCCGTTACTGAACTGGGCATTCGGCCGCAGGGTAAAGGTATACGTCTTGCCGTCTGGCGAAACGGTATAGCTCTGGGCAAGTACTGGGACGAGAGTGCCATTCCCTGAAAGTCCCATCAGTCCAGCATAGGTGAGCGCCGTCAGGTCGTTGTCGGCGTCACTAATTGCTAGAAGCGGGTTCACGAAGCGTGGATTTCCGACATCACCTTCGACGAGCGTCCCGCCATAGGCGGGAACAGTCACGAGAATCGACTGCTCAAGAGCAAAGAGACTCGCAATCGCCGCAGTGACTGCGCATACCGCTAGTAGCCCCATGACGAGCTGGTCGCTTGGAGGAAGTGCGCGTACGCGCGCATACAGAGCCTCAAGCGGCTGCCAGGAATGGGGTCGAACGAGAAGGTCGGAAAAAGCCGCAAGGCGCCTAGTAACGCCGCCGGCGCGCGTCATGACCCCAACAGAAGGAAGTTGGCTACCGCCGCAAGCACGAGCAGTACGGCGATGCCAATCGTCGCATTGAACAAAAACTTCTCGGCGCCACGGCGCTTGTAGAATGTTGACGCGAAATTATCGCCTCCAAAAGCTCCGCCTAGGGTCGCGCCGCGCTGCTGGAGCACGATACCGACGATGAGGAGGATTGAGAGGACGATTTCCGCGTAGGGCAATGCCGATACGAGTGCCTCCATCTGTGTCCAGAAGGATAGCATAGCCGGGGAGCGGTAGGCAAGTGCCTAATGGAGCGGCCACGCAAGCACGCGTATACACGTGTAAAAGAGCAGCGCCACGAGGAGTGTTCTCGTGGCGCTTTGGGATCGTGGTCGCTCTACTTGCTCATTGGAGGCGAGGTAGCCGCCGTGCTTGTGGTGGGGATGCCGACTGGCTTGCCACTCACCAGCGCGAAGAGCGGTGGCGGTACGGTCTTTACGCGAATCGCGATGAAGTCCGACGTGCCAAACTTTTTCACCAGTAGGACGTAGCTGGAGCCGCTTTGGGTCGATGCAATCGTCTGATACGTCGTCCCATTGTCGAGGCGCCCGTCGAAGCTCTCAGTCCAGGAAGTAACATACCCATATCCGAGTATCGCTGGCGCCAAGTAGAAGGTCGCGAAGCCAAACAGGGCAAGTGCGATGAGGGCTGCGAACGCTCGTTCCCCGGGCTCCTTATGAACAAATATGCCTAACCCCATGAACACGCCTAGACCGAACGCGAGGTAAACCCAAAAGTGATACATGACGCACATATCCTCATGCAGTTACTCGCGCAGCACATCCTGCTGCTGGGAACAGAGTCTGACATGACCTCTACTGGTTAGCGGGCGAGCTGTCAAGTGTTGCGGTAAGGTTGCGTGTTCTCTATACTCATTTCACACGGGCGCATTATTCATTTAAATAACGTTCATACTTTTATGGCGAAAAAACTGTCGTATATGCCGCTTGGCGAGCGCGTGCTGGTCAAGCCGACCGAAAAAGCTGGCGAGAAGAAGCTTGCATCGGGAATCATCATTCCCGAGTCAGTCGACAAGGAGAAGCTCCTCACGGGCGAGGTGGTGGCGGTTGGTCCCGGCCGCATGAGCGAAGCGGGCAGCCGCATCCCCATGGAAGTCGCCGAGGGCGAGGTGGTGCTCTTCAAGAAACCGTGGGACGAGCCTCTGAAGATAGACGGAGAAGAATATTTCGTATTGAATCAGTCCGATATAAGCCTCATTAAGCGCTAACACATCATGGCAAAGCAAATTCTTTTTTCTGAAGACGCGCGCAGCGCGGTCGCCAGAGGCGTCGCACAGGCGTCGCGCGCGGTGAAAGTGACCCTCGGTCCCAAAGGGCGTAACGTAATCATTGAACGCTCGTACGGCGGTCCGCGCATTACTAACGACGGCGTTTCAATCGCGAAAGAAATCTCCCTCCCGGACAAATTCGAAAACCTCGGGGCTGAAATTGTGAAGGAGGTAGCGAGTAAGACCAACGACACTGCCGGGGACGGTACCACGACCACGGTCGTTCTCTTTGAAGCGCTCGTCAACGAGGGTCTTTCCCGCGTTATGAAGGGTGCTGGCGCGATGGGAATACGCGCGGGCATGGAGCTTGCCAAAGAAAACGCCATTGCCGAACTCAAGAAGATCGCACGGCCGGTTTCCGGTAAGGCGGAGGTGCGCCAGGTAGCGTCTATTTCTGCGGAGTCCGACGAGCTAGGCAGCATTATTGCTGAAGCGGTCGAGAAAGTGGGTAGCAGCGGCGTCGTCACAGTCGAAGAGTCGCAGGGCATGGAGCTTTCGTATGAGATTGTCGAGGGTATGCAGTTCGACAAGGGGTATGTGAGCGCGTATATGGTCACGAACCCGGAGCGGATGGAGGCCGAGATGCGCGATGCGTCAATCCTCATCACTGACAAGAAAGTCTCGAGCGTGCAGGAGATTCTGCCGCTCCTCGAAAAGGTCGCTCAGAGCGGCAAGAAGGAGCTGGTTATCATTGCCGACGACGTCGATGGGGACGCGCTGCCGACCTTCGTACTTAATAAACTGCGCGGGGCGTTTAGCGTGCTCGCGGTGAAAGCGCCGGGCTACGGCGACCGCAAGAAGGAAATGCTTTCAGACATCGCGACGCTCACTGGCGGCCAGCTCGTCTCAAGCGATCTCGGTATCACCTTCGAGAACGTAACGCTCTCAATGCTCGGCAAGGCCTCCCGCGTAGTGGCCACCAAGGACTCGACGACGGTGGTCGGCGGCAAGGGTAAGAAAGCCGACGTGGCTGCGCGGGTGCAGCAGCTCAAGGCTCAGGCGGAGTTGACCGAGTCCAAGTACGACCGTGAGAAACTCGAAGAACGAGCTGCGAAACTTTCCGGCGGCGTCGCGGTTATCTCGGTCGGCGCAGCGACGGAAACCGAAATGAAGTACCTCAAGGATAAGATTGACGACGCAGTGAAAGCTACGAAGGCGTCGATTGAGGAGGGTATCGTTCCCGGCGGCGGCACTGCGCTCGCGAAGGTTGCAAAAAAGATTGCGAACCCAGCTAAAAAGATGACTGCCGACGAGAAGTCGGGGTATGACATCGTCGTGCGCGCGCTTGAGATGCCGCTTGCGCAGATTGCGATGAATGCTGGCAAAGACGATGCTGCAGAAATCGTTTCGAGCGTGCAGGCGGGGAAGCCTAATTCCGGCTACGACGCAATGGCCGACAAGCTGGTCGATGACATGCTCAGCGCCGGCATTGTCGACCCGGCTAAGATGCCACGCATGGCGCTCGAAAACGCGGTTTCGGCGGCAGCAATTCTACTCACCACCGAGGCGGCGATTACCGATATTCCCGAACCGAAGAAGGAGGCGGCTCCGGGTGGCATGGGTGGCGGAATGGATTTTTAGTTCGCTACCAAAAAAAACAGCAGGGCCCGCGAAGCGGGCCCTGCTGTTTTTGTAATGCTAGAATTATACGCAACATGAGCGGCAAACGCATGGTGTGGTGGGGAATGGTCATTGGTTCTACCGTGGGTGGTTCGCTGCCGTACCTCTGGAACGGAAACATGTTTGCCTATCTAATCTGGAGCACGATAGGCGGCATCGCTGGTATTTGGGGAGCCTTCAAACTTGCGAAGGCGGCAGGGGAATTCTGAAAGCAATAACATACGCGCGCGGCGCCCTAGG
>JAJZPB010000003.1 GCA_021811365.1 bacterium | reverse complement strand
TGCATACATTTACCAACATATACCGCCAGTATACCCATTCGCCGGCGCGCACGCCAGTGCGCAAAAACGAGACAAAAACTGTGCACAACAGAGACTATTGCGCGGCGTTTGATGCTATGGTACGTACGTAGTTTTTATATTTTTAGGTACTTCTATGAGCTTCGCTTTTTTTATATATCTAGTCGCGCTGCTCTTCTCCTTTTTCGTCATCGGCGCCATTCTGGGCGCAGTTTTCGCCAAAGCGCCGCAATCGCTCGATCAACGGCCGCTCGCGCGCGCGCGCCGCACGATCCGCGCGCTTGTTTTTGGATGGGAATTCCCGCCTTTCAATAGCGGCGGTCTCGGAGTCGCTTCCCTCGGCCTTACCCGAGCTCTTGCCAAGCACGATGTGGACGTTACGTTCGTCTTACCGAAACGGTTTCCGCTTTCTGTTCCCTACGCGAAGATGATTACTGCCGAATACGAGGACGCAGGCGCCCAGGTACACTACATCGACTCGCCCATCGTTCCGTACGCCGTTGAGGGCAGTTATATGCTTGGACCGGACGGCAGACCTATCTACGGCAGCGACCTCGTAAGCGAGGTGCGTCGCTACGCCGCAGCAGGAGCAAGGATTGCTGAGCGCGAACCGCATGACATTATTTATGCGCACGACTGGCTCTCCTTCGGCGCCGGAAGCGCCGCTAAAAGCACGTCGCACCGGCCGCTTATGGCGCATGTTCACGCTACCGAATTCGATCGCACAGGTGACGGCGGCGTAAACCAAGTAGTATACGACATCGAGCGCGCCGGTATGCATACCGCCGATCGCGTGATTGCCGTTTCGCATCGAACCAAGGACATGGTTGTAGCCCGCTACGGTGTCAGTCCCGACAAAATGCGCGTGGTCTGGAACGGTATCGACGATGACACCGCGCCGCGGGCAAATCCGGAAGTGCCTGCGCGTCTTTCCGCGCTTAAAGAGGCTGGCTATAAAATCGTGCTTTTTGCAGGGCGGCTTACGATTCAAAAGGGTCCTGACCACTTTTTGCGTGCCGCAGCACGCGTTGCGAAGCAAGAACCGGACGCACTTTTCGTCATTGTGGGCTCGGGCGACATGACGAACCAGCTCATGCGCATGGCCGCGGGCCTCGGCATCGGCGACCGCGTACTCTTTGCGGGCTTCCTGCGCGGCCACGACCTCTACGAAGCGTACGCGACCGCAGATGTGTTCGTCATGCCGAGCATCTCGGAACCCTTCGGCATCGCGCCGCTTGAAGCGATGCGCGCGGGAACGCCTATCGTTATTTCCAAACAATCTGGCGCCGCGGAAGCCGTTCCCCATGCGATTACGGTGGACTTCTGGGACGACCACGCAATGGCGGCGCGCATTAACGAGCTGCTCGCCTCGCCGCAACGGCGCGCCGCGCAGGTTGCCCAGCACGCCGCAGTACTCGAGCAGCTGACCTGGGACCACGCAGGAGAAAAGGTGCGCTCGGTTATGGACGAGCTCGTTCCCGCTCTCTCTGCATGAAAAGCATCTGCATCTACCTGCAGATTCACCAGCCGCATCGCGTAAAGCGTTATGGTCTTTTTGACATCGGCAGCGATCACAGCTATTTCAACGGCGATGAGGAAAACGACCTTAACAATCGGCGCGTCTTGCGCAAGGTGGCTGAAAAGTCGTACCTTCCCGCGGCCCGCGTGCTTGCACGACTTCTTGAGCGCCACCAAGCCTTCCGCTTCGCAGTATCCTTTTCGGGCATCGCTCTTGAGCAGCTTGAGCGCGATGCGCCCGAAGTAATCGCGCTTTTTCAAGATATGGTTCAAACCGGTCGCCTTGAACTGCTGGGCGAAACATACTACCACTCGCTCGCTTTCTTCTTCTCGCGCACTGAGTTTGAACTCCAAGTGCGCAAGCACGCTGAGCTCATAGAACGGCTTTTCGGCGTATCTCCGCGCGTCTTCCGAAACACCGAACTTTCCTACACCAACGCGCTTGGCACCTGGGCAGACGAGCAAGGGTACCTCGGCATCCTCGCAGAAGGCTGGGACCCCATTCTGCGCGGTCGAAGCCCCAATTACGTCTATCGCCCACCGGGCGCGCGCCGCACGAAACTGCTCCTCAAGAACTACCGCCTTTCCGACGACATTGCCTTCCGGTTTTCTTCGCGCGACTGGGAAGGGTGGCCTTTGACTTCCGGTAAGTATGGCCAGTGGATGGGCGCCGAAGGCGGAGACACGGTAAACCTTTTCATGGACTATGAGACGTTCGGTGAACACCAATGGGAGGATACCGGCATCTTCCACTTTCTCGAAGCACTTCCCGCTGAACTGCTCCAAAACCCGGGTCTTGCGTTTATGACGCCATCGCTTGTAATCGCCGCGCACCAGGATCGCGACGTAGTCGATGTACCAGGCGTGACGACCTGGGCGGACACTGACCGCGACCTTACTGCATGGCTCGGCAACGAACTCCAGCACGCCGCTATCGGCACGCTGTACGGACTCGAAGATCGCGTGCATGCGACGGGAGACAGCGAACTGCTCGAAGACTGGAGACGTCTCCAAACCTCCGACCACTTCTACTATATGTGCACTAAGTGGGCCGCCGACGGCGATGTACACGCCTATTTTTCTCCCTACGGAACGCCGTATGAGGCGCACACCACGTTTATGCACGCGCTCAAGGACCTCGAGTGGCGCGTGCGCCAGCACGAGCGCGCGCTGACGAACCCACTGGTCGAACCGGTCCTCGTATGAGGTCGCTCGTGCTAAGTAACGGGTCACTCCTTATTACGCTCGACAACCGCGGTGAGGTGCGCGACGTGTATTTCCCGTACGTCGGGCTTGAAAATCACGCTGGCGGAGCCCTGCGCCACCGCATCGGTGTTTTCGTGGATGGCTCGTTTTCCTGGCTTTCCGAAGATGCACGCTGGCAGATTCGCGTGGGCAGTTCAAGCGATTCGCTCGAGAGCCGTATCGAAGCGCGCAATGACGCGCTCGGCCTTTCGCTCACATTCACCGATGCTGTTTACAACGAACGCGACATTTTCGTCCGCGCCGTACAGGTCACCAACCATCGCGACCACGCACGCACGGTAAAACTCTTTTTCGGGCAAGAATTTCAAATCGGCCACGCCGGTGGCGGCGACACCGCGTACTTCGAACCGCAAACGCACAGCATCATTCACTACAAGGACCAGCGCGTTTTCCTTATAAACGGCGCCTTAGACGGTGGTTCTTTTTCAGACTATGCGGTCGGCTTGTTCGGCATGGAGGGAAAGGACGGCACCTTCCGCGACGCCGAGGACGGCGTACTTTCGAAAAACCCTATTGAACACGGCTCCGTCGATTCTAGTATCGGCTTCACCCTTGACGTAGCCGCGGAAGAGTCACGCGAACTGCACTACTGGCTCGCAGCCGCAACTTCAATTGACGATGCTCTTGCTCTTAACGCGTATGCCGCCCAGAAAACACCGGCGCACCTTTTACGCACCACGGCGGATTACTGGCGCGCGTGGCTCTCACGATACCCCTGGTCGTTCTACAAGCTCTCTGAAGACGCGGTCGCGCTATTTAAGAAATCGCTCATGTTCGTCCGTGCGCATGCCGACGAACGCGGCGGCATTATTGCGTCGGCCGACGGCGAAGCGCTTGAGTACGGCAAAGATACGTACGCCTATGTGTGGCCGCGCGACGCGAGCTTCAGCGTGCTGGCGCTCGAACGAGTCGGCGATGCTAATGTTGCCGAACGCTATTTTGAGTTTTGCAGCCAGGTGCTTTCAAAAGGTGGCTACCTCATGCACAAATATTTGCCGGACCGCTCGCTCGGTTCATCGTGGCATCCGTGGATACGAGACGGTGAAATGCAGCTCCCCATCCAGGAAGATGAGACCGCGCTCGTCATATGGAGCATCGCCGAACACTACCGCCACAACCGAGACCTTGAGTTTATTGAGAAGCTCTTCAACCCGCTCATCGGTGCCGCAGCTGACTTCCTTATGCAGTACCGCGACTCGGGTACGGGTCTTCCGCACGCGTCCTACGACCTGTGGGAGGAAAAACACGGCATAACGACCTTCAGCTCTGCCGCGGTCTACGGCGGACTCTGCGCCGCTTCCGAGCTTGCCAGCGTTCTCGGCAAAGAGGACCAAGCAGGCCGATACAGTGCCGCTGCCAAAGAAATCAAGGATGCAATCATCGCGCACCTCGCGACCGATGAGCCAGGCGGCTGGGTAAAGCTCATAGAGACTTTCGAAAACAAGACGACCTATGACCGCACCATCGATATCTCAAGCGTATACGGCCTGTTTATCTTCGGCGTACTCGAGCCGGATGATCCGCGCCTAGTAAAAGCGTTCGACGAAATCTCAAACCGGCTTTCCCGCGATGGCGGAATCGCCCGCTATGACGGCGACCCCTACTTCCGTCGCGGCCGTGCGAGCAACCCCTGGTTCGTGACCACGCTCTGGCGCGCACAGTACCTCATTGCACGCGCAAAAAACGATGCGGACCTCGATCCGGTGCGCGACGTTTTCGACTGGGTCCCTCGCCACGCGCAGCCTTCAGGAACGCTCTCTGAACAACTCTATGCAGAGGGTCTTGAACAATGTTCGGTCGCCCCGCTCACTTGGAGCCATGCCGCGTATGTAAATGCGGTACTTGACTACCTCGACAAACTTGACGCGCTCGGCATCTGTGCGAAGAGCAATACTGCGCCGTAGCCTCCCGTCACCGACCCGCACGGGCCGAGCGGACAAGCTTCATTCTTTTTCTTCTGCTTCGTCTTCGTAAAAGACGCCCGCGCGGCGCATTTCATCACTCATAACCTCAACGAAACGGCGCATCACGGGAAACCCTTCGGTCGCGCGCAGTTTCTTTGCAAGATGCATTTCGAACGTAAACTTGAGCCGATGCATAGTCGCGGCTCCGTACGGATTTTCGAACAGCTCGAACATCGGCTCTAGCTTGTCGAGTGCGTACGCAAACCGCGCCTCGGGCGTATCCTGACGTTCGTATTCCCTCCATAGCGCAAAACCCTCCTCGGCCAGCGGCGCGGGGAGCTGTCCAAATGCAACGGGCGCAGCGGCGTGC
This sequence comes from bacterium, assembly GCA_021811365.1. Classification (GTDB taxonomy): domain Bacteria; phylum Patescibacteriota; class Minisyncoccia; order Phycocordibacterales; family Phycocordibacteraceae; genus C7867-001. Next base: position 55,778 of record JAJZPB010000003.1, on the reverse strand, counting down.
TCGCGTTCAACTTGTTCCCGCGTCTTGAGATGATAGGCGATGTCCCCGTGTATGATCTCGGGAATGTCATGATACAGGAGCATGCCAGCAATTCGGTTCCTGTCCCACTGCCCTTCGGGATCTTCGTGCGGAAGAAAGTACTGCATGAGCAGCATGAGGCCGTACACGTGCTCGGCGTTCGACTCCGAATGCTCCGGCGGCCGAACGCTTGCGTAGCGCAGCGTTTGCTTCATGCGATAGCCTGCGCGAAGCTGCCGCGCAATCTGTAAAATCGCCGCGCGGTCAAGCCCCAAGATTTCGTTTGCAGCTGTCATGTGCCTCAGCCGGTGGTTGCCCGGATACTACCACGCCGCACAAACGCGCCTCAGGTATGTCGTACAATACGAGCATGTCCGTTCCTTCGCGCACACAGCCACCCAAGCTCGTCATCTTTGATTTTGATGGCACGCTCTCAGCAAACAACCAACCGGTCGAACGGCTTATGGCCACAAAGCTTAGCCAGTTGCTTGAGAGACTGCCAATCGGCATCGTGTCTGAGGGCGACCTCGGACACCTGCTCAAAATGGCCGTCGCGCGTCTGCCCGAGAGCGCACAGTTCACGAACCTGCACTTACTCCCCGCCTCCGGCGGTGCGCTGTACCATTTCGAAAACGGCGGCTGGGAAAAGGTATTCGACGAAACAATTTCCGAAAAAGACGCACCCTACATTGAAAAGGCGCTAAAAGAGGGCGCGGAAGCGACAGAGACTATTCCCGAAGACGCGTGGGGCGAACGCATCGAGCGCCGCGGCTCCCGTATCGCACTCCTTGCACTCGGTGCCGATGCACCCTTTAGCGAGCGGTACGCGTGGGATTCCGACAAATCGAAACGCGCTGCACTTCTGAACGCCGTCGCTGCGCGATTACCGGAGGGCTATCGTGCGGAAAACGCTGGCGCCGCAACCATTGCGGTGGCAAAGGAAGGCATCGACCGCGCATACGGCGTAGCTCACCTCTGCAGACGCTTGCGCATTTCCGAGAGTGATGCGCTCTACATCGGCGATCAGCTCTACGGAGACGGTGACGATGAATCCGTGCTTCGAACTAATGCACAGGTGCACGCGATTCAAACGCCGACAGATACCGCGCGCGCTATAGTATCGTTATTAGCTGCTTTATAACTCCGTCTTTATCATGAACCACAACCGCGCATTGCGTGAAATAGCGAAGGTCGCTACCGGCCTCGTGCTTGGCGACATTATCAGCGTATTCTGGTTTTCCGCTGCCGGCATGCTGCCGCTTACGCTGCTCGGCGTTACCTGGACCAGCCAGATGCTTCCCGAAATTGTCGTGTTCGATGGTGCGCTCATACTGCTTCTCGTTCACTACGGCTGGAACATGCGCCTCCCGGTTTCTTCGCCTTCGGAACGGACCCTGCTCATGATCGCGGGCGGTATCTTTCTGCTCGTATCGCTTGCGCACCTGGTTCGTCTCCTCTTCAACATTTCAGTCGCTTTCGGCGGTCTCGAACTTCCGCTGTGGATCTCCTGGGCTGGTTTCTTGTTTGCGGGTTACCTTGCGTATTCGAGTTTCAGTTTCGCACGCCGTTTGCGGCGCTAATTTCTCGTGAGTCCGAACCCCGCCACACTGCAGAGCTCGCACACCGCAACCTATGGGCTTTCCGAGGCGGAGGCACACCGCCTGCTTCGTAAGTACGGTCCGAACACGCTTGCTACTAAAAAGAAAAGCGCTTTCACAAAGCTCGCGCGCTGGCTACTCTCGCCCATTCCGCTCATGCTCATCGCGGCGAGCGCGCTTTCGTTTGCTACCGGCAAACGAGCCGACGGTATCCTCATCTCCACGCTGCTGCTCGCCAACTACTTCATACAGCTCTGGCACGAGCACAAGGCAGACCAGGCGGTCGAGAAACTCGAAGAACATCTTGCAGCAGACGCGCGCGTGAAGCGCGACGGCGCGTGGGTACGTATCCCTGCTGCGGAGGTGGTGCCGGGCGACTATATCGCGCTTCGCGTCGGCTCCCTTATTCCTGCCGACGCGAAGCTCGTGAGCGCGCAGAACCTTACGGTGAACGAATCAATGCTCACCGGAGAATCGCTTCCGCGCGAAAAAGGTGCGGGCGACACGGTGTACTCAGCCGCGTACGTGAATACCGGCTCTGCCGAAGCCATCGTTACCGCCACGGGAAGCCGCACATACTTCGGTGCCGCCGTGAAAACCATCGACGTCGCTAAGAAGCGTTCGGCACTTGAGGAAGACATTCGTTCGATATCGAAACTTTTAACGGTGCTGGCGCTCGGCGCAATCGCGATTCTAACGGCAGTGTTTCTTACAGGAAACAATAGTCTGAGCGATATTGCGCGGCTCGACATTTCTCTCATGATAGCTGGCATACCGGTTGCTCTGCCGACGGTGATGTCGCTCATCATTAGCGCGGGCGTGCTGCAGGTCGCCAAAGGAGGCGCCGCTGTGCGACGCCTCTCCTCGCTCGAAGACCTCGCAAACGTCAACCTGCTTCTCTCCGACAAGACCGGCACGCTTACCCAAAACAAGATACGCGTGGCCTCGGTGGCACTGCTCGGCGCGCTGCCTGAAACCGATGCGGTCGCGCTCGCGGCGAGCGCGACCGACCAGGACGTAGCAAGTAACCCGCTTGAAGCGGCCGTACGCGCCGCTGCAAAAGAACGCGGCGTGAGCATTGCTGCGCAGCTCTCGTTTATTCCTGGCGATTCCCTACGAAAGCGCGGCACGGCCACTATCGAGCGGAGCGGCACAATCTGGACCGTCTCGCTCGGCGCGCCGGCGACAGTCGCCGCGCTTTGCCGGTTTACCAAAACCGCGAGCAAGCAATTTAAAGATGCGATTGACGCATCAGCAGCGCGTGGCGACCGAGCGCTCCTCGTTGCTGCAGGTAAGACGAATGAGGAGTCGAACCTCGAGCCTATCGCGCTGCTCTCCCTCGCTGATGCGCTGCGCCCAGACGCAGGGACGACTATTCAAGCCATGCACGAGGAAGGCATCGACGTGAAAATGCTCACCGGGGACGGATTGCCCATCGCCAAAGAAGTCGCGCGCGCACTAGACTTGCCCGGCATTCTGTACCCGCGCTCCGTGTTTGACGACCCGCAGATGCTCGCAAAATCTATGCCGCTTGCCGCCGGTTTTGCAGAAGTAGTACCGAAAGACAAGTACCTAGCGGTTGAGGCGGCTAAACGGTATGCGCGCGTCGCGGTAACCGGGGACGGCGCTAACGATATCCCGAGCGTCTCGAATGCCGACGTCGGTATCGCGGTTGCGAATTCCGTCGATGCACTGCGAGAAACTGCTGACATTGTGCTCCTCACTGACGGGTTGACCGTCATCGCCACTGCCATCAGCGCAGCGCGCATGGTTTTTATGCGGCTCTACCACTACTCGCTCTACCGCATTTCTGAAAGCGCGCGCCTTATCTTTACCATTCTCATCATCGGCATCTTGGTAGGCACCTACCCGCTCACACCGATCCAGATACTGCTGCTCGCCTTCCTTAACGATGTCCCGATTATTTCAATCGCCTTCGACCGCGTTCGTGCGCCTAAAGCGCCAGCCGTCATCGACACGCGTCGCCGCATGATTCTTGCTCTGTTTTATAGCCTTGCCGGTATCTGCAACAGCGTCTTTACACTCATAATCACGTACTACTACTTACATCTTCCCTGGCCCTGGATTCAGACTCTTTTCTTTCTGCAGCTTGTCGTCTCCGGCCACATGTTGATTTATGTCGCGCACACGGAAGAGACCTGGTTCCGCTTTTTCCCGAGCTGGGAAGTCATTTCTGCCGCCACAGCAACCCAACTGCTCGCCACGCTCTGGGCGCTCTTCGGCTTCTTTACCGCAGCCATACCCGTGTGGTTGATTGTCTTTGTGTGGGTATGGTCGTTCTTCTGGATGCAGATGACCGCGTTCTTTAAAAACATCGCAGACTTCATCACGCCCCCAGCGCTTAACCGCACTCCCGATCCGGCGCTCACGCTCGTACGGAAGAACGCATAAGTCGGACAAGGCGGATTTCTTCGAACGAATACCGCCCGCCGAGTGCCGTAAAGACCGGGGCGAGGCGGTCCGTGTCGGCGCCGTCGAGCACCTCTTGTATTTCCGCGAGAGCGCTCGGCGCCGGGAGGAGATGCGCCACGTCTTTGCGGGCAAGCGAACCAGCCTCGGCAAGCTCTTCGAGATGCTTCACGATAGTGGAGACAGTGAGGCCGCGCTCTTTGGCAACGTCTGCGAGCGTGCGCCCATCGCGCGAAGCTTGTAGCGTCTGCGCGAGCCTGCCCTGCAGCCCCTTGACCGCTACACCAGCAGCGCTATCCGCTACACGTTCTTTCCAAGCGCCGCCGGTCGCTTTTACAAACTTCATTTGCAGCTCAACCACCGCTTCCTGCGGCATCTCGCCGAACGTTTGCGCCGCAGCTTCCGAAGCGGCACGAAAATGGCCATCTTCTTCTAAAATCGCCGGGTGCACCTGAAGCGCGCGCTGCCCAAGTCCTAGAAGATACACGCCGTCGAGACGCCGCACGCGGCTAAGCGCTACGTAACCCTGCCCGTATTCAAATGCACGGGAGAGATCTATAACCGCAGCATCCATTGAGAGCCCTTGACTCTTATGTACCGTCATCGCGTACGCAAGCCGCAGCGGTACCTGTGCAACGCTTGCTCGGACCTTCCCCTGCTCTTCCACCTGCCACTCCATCGGTTCAGCGGTCACCGTGAGTCCCTGGCGCGTCGTAACGAGCGGCGTACCGGTACCGTGCTCGAAGCCGGTTACTGTCCCCAATGTGCCGTTCACGAACTTTCCTTGCGGCGAATTTTTCGTAAACATAACCTTCGCGCCCTCTTTGAGTTCGAGCACTTCGGGCGAAAGACACCCCCGCTTAAGCCCTTCAACGAGCGCGTCGCGGCCCTTGCTCGTCATGAGGAACTTCTTTGATGCGCCCGGAAGCTTCGCGAGCTCGGTTGCATTGATTCGGTCGACATCCGCATTGTGCGTATAGAGCTTGGGTGCGTCGGCGGGCACGAAGGAACTCTCCGTTTGACGCGTTAGAAGCCGCTCGTAGTGGTGCTGCTCCACATCGCCGTTTCGAATGGCAGAAAGTATCTCAAGAAAGTTGTTGTCCTCTTGCCGGTGCTGCTCGGTGAGATAACACACAATTGGGTTCAGCGCGCGCCACGAAGCCGAGGCATACGCGAAAATTGTGTCCTCATGCTCTTCTCGCATATTGCTCACTCCGAACGCGCGGCGCGCTATCGGCGGCAGCTGGAAGAAGTCGCCTACCAACACTACCGTAAGGCCGCCGAACGGTCGCTCGTCGCGCCGAACCTCCTGACAAATCGCATCGACGCCCGCAAACGTATCGGCCGACAACATAGATACTTCCTCGATAATGAGCACTTTCGCCTTAAGAATCCGCCTCGCGATATGCTCTTTACCCGCAATCCGGTCAACTTCAGCTGGCGTAAGATTTTGCGTTACGCCGATCCCGCTCCAGGAGTGGATGGTCATGCCGCCCACGTGAGTAGCGGCGATACCGGTCGCTGCGGTAATCGAAGGCTCAATGCCGCATGCGCGCAGCCAAGCAATATACGCATTTATGGTGTGCGTCTTTCCGCTCCCGGGCTCGCCCGTAAGAAACACGTTCACACCCGTTTTTACTATGGCTAGCGCCTCGCCTTGCGTCATGAGTCGATTATACCGGAAACGAAACCGCCCACGCGGCCTTTGGCCGCGTGGGCGGTTTCCGACTCGCTACCGTCCTGCCGCGGCAGTGCCCGTGGGAGCACCGGGGAATTCCGTGAGAGCGTTTTCCATATGCACCTGTTCCCAGCGCGCACCGAGGTAAAACCCCGCCAGAAGCGCCCCGCCAAAGACAACGACCGCCGCAAGCCACGAGTACCACGTCACCCGATTCCACTCGATACGCATACGCATCTAGCGTAGCACGCGGCAACGAGCGCACACTCTCTGCATGTTTAAAAAAACAACACGCGACCGAGACCTGGCCTCGGTCGCGTGTTGTTTTTAGCTAAGCCACAGCCTCCAAACCTTCTTCCGCGAGCGCCTGTTGCACCGCCGCGCGCGTCTCCATTCGTTCTACGAAAGCCTGCGCATTTGGGTAGTCGGCAAGCGCAATGCCGAATCGTCCCGTCCAGCGCAAAATCGTGTAGAGATAGCAGTCCGCTACCGTAAAGGTCGAGCCGAGCAGGTACTCCGTACCCTCAAGAGCGCGCTCAACGACTGCTATACGAGTCTCGAGTCGGCTAATGATCTTTGCCGCTTCTTCGGCGGACGGGTTGCTGTAGAGCGGACTGAAGCCCTTATGGAGCTCGGACGAAATAAATGTCAGCCACGAGACGGTGTCGTAGTACGCGCGCGAGGCGCGCTCGGGCAAAAGTCCTTTCTCGGGTGCCTGATCGGCAAGGTACTGCACGATAGCCGGTCCTTCGAGGAGCACCGAGCCGTCGTCGAGCCGAAAGGCGGGCACGTACCCGCCACGCGGGTTTACCTCGTAAAAGTTTTCGCCTTCTTCCGTCGTGCGACCCTCCGCAGAGAAAATAACTTTCGAAAGCTCGACCGGCAGACCAAGTTCGCGCGCGACGATGTGTGGCGAGAGCGAACACGCTCCCGGAGAGTAGTAGAGTTTCATAAGCGCTAAAAGTTATTAGTAGACTGGCAACCTCTCAGCATAGCAAGCGCTCCGCCCGCTGCACTTTGGGGATAACGCTCGCTGTCCGCTTGCAGCCAGCTCTCTATTTTATTGCCATTTCTTATCGCGTCGTCGCACTACGTGGAGCGCGTAACCTTGCGTACAGAACAATCCCGGCGGTTATGAGGGCGTAGAGGACGCCGAAAGCGCGCACGGCACCCCAGCGAGGCGCCGGTGGCGCAAGCGGAGCGAGCGGCAGCGGGAAAACGAAAATTACGATTAGTGCAATCAGCGGCACATAGACGTAAGAAAACCGCAGCCAGCTGCGGAAGCCGCGCGCGTTTGCGAAAAGCACCACTAGTCCTACTAAAGCGAGCATCTCCCCAAGCGTGATGAGCGGCCAGCCGAGCGTGTCTATGAAAGGAGAATTGCAGTACAGGTGCCCATTTTCCAAATAGCTGTGGCAGAAACTTCTAATCGGCAAGGTTTCCATCCAGAAGCCGCGAAAGTATTGCCCCAACAAGTAAGCGATGCCAGCCGCCACAAATAGTAGCCCTTTTTTGTACCAGAGATTCATAGAAGTGTCTTAAGATAGCTAAGCATACTAAGCAGCATCTGAGCTTGCGTTATCGACAGTGACGGTTTCCCTTCGTTCTCGCGCTCACGTTCCCGTTGATGACCCGTGCGTTGCTTATGCTCGCTCGGTTGTGCAACCCACTCCTGAACCTGCCGTTCGAGCTCGCTAATTTGCAGGTTAACGAGTGGACTGTGCCGGCTAAACAGGCGCGGATAGCGGGCAAACTCTGCGCTCGCTCGCTGATGCACAGAGAGCGCGCGCATAATTGCGCCTAGACGAGCTAGTAGCTCAACCGCTATAGGCTTCCCTAGCGGCAGAGCTTTTACCACCGAAGCAACGTAGCGCACGTAGGCCACCGGGTCGTTTGAAAAGGTGCTAGTAGCGACTGTGACGTCCGGAACGCCGTCTCCGTTCATGTCCAGCTGCGCCGAGCCCGGAACCCCTGCCGCAACTGAAAAGGAGACGGTGGTGCTTGCTGTAACGGGAACCGCTACAAGCGCCGCCGTAGTACTTGCGCGACCGTCACTCTGGACCTCTGCTACTTCAATCGTCGCGGTTCCGCTCGCGTACCCGCTAGCAGCCACCTTATACGAACCTTCCTTTGGCGCCGTTACATACTCTTCGTCGTCGAGCACCTGCACAGCGCTTCCGGGTATGTCCTGCTTGAGACCGGAAAACTCAGTCCCCGGCATCGGCACGACTCCCGTTTGACGACCTTGTGCGTCGGTCAGCACCACGTTAACTGGAGAATGCGAACTGACTTGAATCAACGGATTTTGATTGCTTGGCGGTTTGTTTGTAAGAATATAAGGCACTGACTTCGCCGTTTTCTGTACTAACAATGCGGAAATCACATCTTGAACCGGCGTTGACGCTAGTAAGTTTTGATGAACAAACGTGCCACCTCCATCGGATGCATATGCGCTTGTGTCAAAATACTGCGCGCGGCCTATATTCCCCACCGCGCTCGAACTCACCACTGTATTGTCACCGTCTTGCGTGAGAATCGGCGCGTGCTCGAGGTACGGATTGCAAATCGTAAGACTAACGACTGCAAGCAGACCGCAGTTACTGATCCCTTTTGTCGAGTACGCGAGTCCGCTAATCGTTGGCTGACCCCAGCCAGCGATTGCCGTCACGGTTACACCGAGCGGCGGCGTCCATGGGTCCAGCGCCGTATGCAAGAGCGCCCCGCGATTAACGAGCGCGGAAGGCAGCGCAATCGGCGTCCGCAGGTTATTTGGGTTTCCGGCCTGAGCATCAATCCCTGCCGCATCTTCCATAAACGACGCAAGCGACGAAAAAGAATTAATCGCAGAACCGTACTGAGTCGCATATAAACCCGAAATCGATCCAGCCGGATCAAAGGTTACGACGGGTGTCGCTACCCGCTCGAAATACGCAGGAGAAGGAAGGAGTGCATACGCGTCAGGAAGCGTTTTCGTCACAGAGCGCGCCTGCGCGCTGGTCATAACGAGCCCGAACCCTTCCGTTTGGCCGTCGCCGTGCAGAAGTACGCCGATGTCCGAAGGGGTGCCGTACTGCGGCGTGCCCACCAGTATGAGCTGGTCAACCAACTGCGCCTTCCCTTCTTGCTCGAGCTTTTTCAGCAGCGCTTTTGCAACGAGGCCGCCGTTACTATGCGCAACAATGGTCACCTTGCCCGTGGCTGACGTGGCGGCGAGCGCGGAAAGAACGTTTTCAAGATACACTCGCTGCCGCGACCCGTCGGGCAGCTCAGTGAGCGTGCCATCGTTTACGACATCGATGGGGTCATAGCGCCAATCATAGGGGTAGTCCCTCCACGCGTTAAAAGCAATGCTTGAAGAGGCCGTGAGCGTATCCAAAAAAGATTCGAACTGCCCATACACCTGAATGTTTTGCCCGAACATATTTTGAATACTTTTTTCGAAAAGATTATGCCCTTCTATAACGTCAACAACGTCTTTCGTATACAGCGCGTACTTGCTGGTGCCGTCCGCGTTCATGGCAAGGTACGGAATATCGGTCAAAAAGTCCGGCTCCCACACCTGGTGCTCCACCCCCAAAACGTCGCGACGATACAACCGGCTCGCCTCGGTGCCGGGGATAAAGAGTACGTTTGAAATCTGCGGCTTGGTCGGCGCAAGCGGAAGAGTCGTGCTTGACGTCGCAATGTTTCCGGCTTGATCGGCTACCGCAAGAGTTACCACGAGTTTTGCAGCCTGTGCGAGCGAAACGCCGCTCGCGTCGACCTGAACTGGAACACGAGCGAAGGAGCCGTTTGGTGACGAGGCAATCGCGTCGTTAAGATTCGCAAGTCCGTACGAAACAAACGTATGTGTACTAGAACCCGTCGCAAGCAACGCGCCCGCGTGGTCGTACGCGTCGCCTTCGAGGACAATAGCCTTCGCCCGGCTACCCGTTCCGTCTACCGAGCCTGACATCATAAGCGTAAGCGTGTTTGCACTCGTCGAGACGGTCGTGGTCGCGAGCGAAATCGTTGGCGCAATAGCGTCGATGGCGATCGTAGTCGTCGTAGCGTCCCCAATGCTGAACGGCGCATACGCGTATAGGTTTATGGTTTGTGCGCCCCTTGAAGCAGTGGGATACACGGCAACCGGATTAATGTGCATGGTGTAGTTCTCGAACGACGGGTCAGCGGTACTGCTCGTCGCAGCAAGCGATGCATCGGTAACGTCAGGCCCCTCAAGATTTGCCAGGTCTGCTTCAAATAGCGGTATGCCCGAGTCGCTAACAATGTCTGCGGTGAACCCTATCGCGTCGCCGGAGCGCAGTGCGGACTTTACTTCCGTAACCCTCGCATACGTAAAGCTCGGCCAGAGGACTGAGATGTGCCTAAAAAGCACGGTTCCGCCGAGATTGATAACCGTTGTTGCATGCACAAGATGCGGCGCAAATGCCCCGAGGACGCATACGATCAGGGTTGTGGTAAGTGCGAGCGAGCGAGCGCGCATTGCCACTACCGTACCGCGTTCTTTGGTTGGTGAATATGCGGGGCTGTGGAAAACTCCTCCGGGACGATTTGCGGAGTACTCACCCTCAGACTATTAAAATCGGTACCGGGTGCGCAGTTCTCTCCGCTGCGCTTTATAATCGGGAATCACGTGCGCAACGAGCTGCCAAAATGCGGGCGAGTGATTGAACTGCCCGAGATGGCATAGCTCGTGGACAATCACGTAGTCGGCGAGCTGTGGCGGTAAGTACGTAATGCGGTAGTTGAAACCGAGGTTACCTTTAGCCGAACACGCGCCCCAGCGCGTTTTTTGATTGCGGATGAATACCTTTTGGTAGGTAAATCCGTAGAACTGGTTAAAGTGCGCAAGCCGCGCGTGCGCGAGCGCACGCGCGGCTTTCTTCGCCTCACTTTCTGCAGCGCTTCCTCGCTTTGCGCGCGGGAGCTGTACGACAGGCACGCTCTGCGACGAGAGCGTTTTTGGTTGCGCACGGCGTTTTCTCCAGATTCTCCCGAACATCAAAGCCTGAGTATACCAAGCGCCCCGAGGCTGCTGCCTCGGGGCGCTTTGCGCACGCAAACGCGAACCAAAACCTGCCCTGCCCTTTATGCGCCCGTCGTTGAGCCCGTGCCACTCGTGGGCGCTGCTCCGGTCGGAGCAACTGCGGGCGTTGAGGTTGAAATCAGAATCTTGACCTGAGCACCGGCGCGCAGCTGGTTAATGTACTGCGCCACTGCCTGCTGTTGCTTCTGCTGCACAATCATCTGCGCAATCTGGTCATGCACCGCAGCTAGTTTTGGCGTGTTGGTGCTGGTTGGCTGCTGAGCCACTTCGGAGGTGTAGGCAGCCTGAATCTCCGCTTCAGTCGCCGTCGCTGCCGAGAGATTTAACTGGTGCTGCAAGAACTGTCCGATTACTAGATTGTCTGCAATCTGGACGCGCAGCTGCGTCTCCGTCAAGTTCTGCGCCTTGAGCGCGTTCTGGTAGTCCTGCACGGTCTTGAACTGCGACTTCACGGCGGCGAGCTGGGTAGCAACCGCCGTTGAAGACGCCGTGTAACCGGCCTTCGCCGCCGCCTGTTTGAGGAGCGTCGTACCGATAAGCGCGTTAAGCGCCGCATCCTGGAACAGTGCGGTCGAGGTGCCCGTCGCCCCCATCTGCGCGCCAATCTGCGTTTCTTCCGACTGGAGCTGGCTCTGCGTAATCGCCGTACCGTTTACGATGGCTACCGTCTTCCCGCCTGCCGTGGTTGGTTTAGAAAGGACATACCATCCCGCGCCGACGACAACCGCGAGCACGATTACTGCAAGAATAGTTCGATTAGTATTGTTCATTTTGAGTGATTTGCTACGTACCACGGACAGGCTTTCACGCCCCCGAGAAATACCAGCGTAGTGTACCAATGTATGGCCAGCGGTCAAAATGAGCCGCGGTGCGCTCATAGCTCCGCTCCCGCGTTTCGTACCTGTTACTGGCCCGTGAGATTTAGCGTCTCCTGTAGACAAGTCCTTGCACTATGGGTAGAGTCCAGACAGAACAGCAGGAGAACGACCATGCCGAGACGACGCAGGACGAGTTTCGTGCCTACGGAAGACCAGGTGCAAACGGCGGAGGCCATTCGGCACCGCCTGGCCGAGAACGGCTACCGAATCGAGCTGCTCCGAGGGTACGGCGACACCCCGTACGACTTTCTCGCGGTGTACAACTACCTCATTTTTCGTGCGACGGCTGTCATGCTGTTGCCAAACGGTACTGTATCGATTCGGCCCTACACCGCTTGGCTGCAGCACCGCGACCCAACGCGCGCGCAAATCAGCGCGATACAGCCGCTCTGCTCGGTGCGGATCTGGACTGCTCGCCTGCTCCCAAAGAGCCCGATCCGTGCAAACACAAGCAGCTTGTCGCACCTGACCGGTTCGACTTCCGAATGACGCTAATCCGCCATCCAGGGCCGCGCCTCGCGCGGCCCTGTTTACTTCTCACTACGCTGACTCGATATCGCGCAGCGGCAAACCGTTTATGAAGTCCGCCTTGCCTATCGGTGTGCCATTTTTACGCACAATGCCGTACGCCGTCACTACGTGGAAAAGAAAGTTTGGCAGCGCGTACTCGAGCGCATATTCCACTCCGGTCATGTATTTGTCGGGGTAGTACGGCAACGTAACTCGCCGCTCCTCGGCGCCGTCGAAGTCTTGTGTGGAAACGCTCTGCACATACGCGAGGGCCGTATCAATGCGCGTGCGAAGATCGGCGAAGGTCGTTTCCGTATCTTCCATCTTCGGGCGCTCTTTCCCTGTAAGGCGCGAAACCGCTCCTACTGCGTTGTCACAGGAAGTCTGGACCTGTTTTTTCAGAGGGAACATATCCGGCGCAAGCGCATCACTGAGAAAAGCCGCTTCAGCTATCCCCTGCTCTTTTGCGTGCGCTTCTGCCTTCGCGAGCACATTCTTAAGTCCGCCCAGCATTTTCACAAAAATCGGCACGGTATAGGTGTACATATTTTGCATAGGCCAAGAGTATAACAGACAGCTAAAAGGCGGGCCGCGCTGCGCGGCCCGTTTCGATTTTCCTCACTCCCAGCTCACTTGCACTATTCATATTTTGTGGTACAGTTACTACAGAAAAAAGGAGCACACCAATGCCGCTAACACGGGACGAAGCCGAGAAAGTCGCCGGGAACATCGCCGACGAGTACGGCTTCCGAGACGTACGTCGGCGCGCATTTATCGAGAGCGCAATGTCTATCTTCGAAACCGCAAGCGAGGACGATGAGCCGGATCCCGAAGCCATTTCGCTTTTGGCCGATCCAGTTGCGGATCGCGCGCTCGATGACTGGATGCACATCGTATGGGCTCGGCGGCCCACCATCAACTGAAAGAAGACTTCAGCCAGCCGACCTTACCTACACTCCGTGCCTCCGTCTCTATCCGAGACGGGGGCATTCACTTTTCATTGTCATACATTGGAGAACGCCTCACGGAGAATGGATTGCTTGAGAGCTTTGAGGTCGGCGTAACTAATCATGACTGTCACGATTCTTCGGCAAAGATAAGCGCGCCGCTCTACCTTGCAAGCGCGAGAATACGCTCGTACTCGGCCTTTGTAACGGCCCCCACCGAGAGCCGCCCATTGGTGAAGAGGAACATCTTCTGCAGCTTCTTGTCTTTCTTGAGTACAGAGAGTGGCACGGGCACAGCAAGCTTTTTCACGAAGCGCACTCGCACGCCCCACCACCGCGGCGCTTCGCGCCGCGCCTTCGCGTCATAGTATTTACTCTTCGGGTCAAACTGCGCCGCGTCTGGCTCCGCCAAGTGCGAAACCTTCGCCATTCCATACACGCCCGGCACCTCGCAGCTCGAGTGGTAGATCAGCACCGCGTCCCCCACCGCCATGGTGTCGCGCATGTAGTTCCGCGCCTGGTAGTTGCGCACGCCCGTCCAGGGCTCCTCCTTAATGCGCTTGAGGTCATCGATCGAAAACTCCCCCGGTTCCGTCTTCATCAGCCAGTAGTTCATATTGCGGGTGCGTCGTTCAGAATGGACTTCTTAAGAGCATTACATCGACAACGCGCTGGGCGTACACCGCTGAAAAACCTCGAACGTTACGCAAGTAGCCGCGTCACGAGCGCGGTCATTTTCTCCTTGTGCGCAGGATCGCTCTCGGCAATCAAGAGCGTAAGCGCGGTGAGCGCCGCCGGCGTTATTACGCGATTCTTCTTCCCGCCTGCTTTCCGCAAGAACCACACAAACGCGAAAGCGCCCGACCGCTTGTTGCCGTCCGAGAACGGGTGGTTCTTCACCATAAAGTACAGCAGGTGCGCCGCCTTCTCTTCCACGCTCGCATAGAGCGACTTGCCGCCGAACGCCTGCATCACGTTGCCGACTATACCCTCGACAGTTCCCGCCTGTCGCTCATGTGCAAACAAGTCCGTCGCTTCGCCCTTTCGCATAAGCTCGTCGCGCAGCCGAGAAATCGCCGCAGAGAGCTCCTCCGCACTCAGTCGTACTGCTTTTTTTGTCGTGCCAATCGGTTTAAGCGCATCCTTATCGTACGCATCGAGCGACACCCACGTGCTTGCAAATTCTTTAATGAGCTCAAGCACCTGATTCGGGTCGAGCGTCACGTGCGCTGGCAAGAGCGACTGAATGTCGCCCACGGCGCGCATAAAGGCGTCGTAGTTATTGCCAATTTGTTTGCGGTTTATAGTGTAGCCGCGGGTTATGTGCTCGCGCAGCGTCTTGGTCGCCCATTGGCGAAACGCTATTGCCACCTTTGAATTTGTCCTGTAGCCGACTGCTAAAACTACATCCAACGAGTACAGAGCAACGGGCCGGTCAGAATGAGCAGTATGCATTTTTTGCATATTGCTTTTGGGACTCACTTCTCCGTCTTTAAAAATGTTGCGCACGTGGCGAGAGACGACCGACTGATCGACCCCAAATAGCTTCACAATCTGCGCCTGCGTCGCCCAAATCGTCTCGCGCGCAACATCGCCGCGCAGCTCAATGGCTCCGTTTTTAGCTTGGAAAACGACCGACGTTTCTTTTTCTTTCTGCGCTTTCTTCATGTGCCCATACTACTACGCCATCCAACAGGACGCGGGTTATGCACTGCGAGGGGGCAGCAAACTATCCTTGGGAGCCAGTCGAATAAGGTCTCCATCAAAGAGCGGTGAATGCGGTTTGGGTATTGAATCGTTTAAGAAAATCGCGAGGGCACCGGGCGGGTACTTCTTTTCTATCTCAGGATGCGCCGCAAGTATGTTTTGCAAAACGTAAAGGAAGGTACCGCTCCCACCCATCAGCATCGGCTCCTCAGATACACCCGTTATGTTCCAAAGGTCTGGATGATACCGCACCGTAAGCCGCACTGGCGTAGGCAGCCCCGCAGCACCAGCCGCTTCCACACACTTTCGAATTTCTTCCTCATCCATAATCCTATTCTACAACTCACTCCAAATCTCGTATGCCTCGTCGACATCATCGATACCGTTCTCGTCCATAAAGTCTGCGAGCTCGTGTGCCTCATCGGCACTCAGGTCCTCCTCCTTCGCCTTTTCAAAAATCTCGTCGTCCATGCGAAACTCTTTACACCTCGTCTTGAGTCCACCAACCGTCGTTTTCCGGCTCGATACCAAGTTCTTCTTGTCTTTCGTGGTTATTCGTAATATCGAGAAAGCCTTGAGATATCAATAGCTCATTTGCTACCTGTTCGTCGACCCACTCTCTGCCGTTCGCAACTACATTTGTCAGCCACACCTTTGAAAACCTCCCATTGGGCAAAAGAAGGTTCCCCTCACCCTCATCTAGACGACCGGAAAACTCGCTCGTGTCGAAGTGCTTCATCTCCAAATACCGCTGCGCCCATTTTATAAACAAATCGTGATAAAACGGATGGTCGCGCAGAATACCTTCATTATGCTCCACCGCCGGGTCATTAAGCTGCCATTTCTCTTCCATATCTCGCAGCATTTTGAGCGTATTGTTAGCACGTCTATCTTTTTCTTCAACTCCGCCTTGCGAAAATGCGACAACCTTGGGAGCACGAACAGCCCGCCACTCGCCGCCACTCTTTTCGTAAACCCACTCAAACTCTTTGGGCGCCGTCTCTCTCTGCGGAGAATTAGACTCAAACCTATTCATGTTTCAACGATAGCATGATTGCGCGGCTCACCCTCATACGGCAAACGCCTCGTGCAGGATGGATTGCTTGAGAGCTTTGAGGTCGGCAGCTTGCTGGGATTGGAGCGTGGCGAGGGCGCGGGCTTTTTCGGCAAGTGCATCGAGCTTTTTGACGATCTTCTTCTGCTCGGCGAGGGGCGAGAAGAGGGATTTGGGCAATCCACAGCTCATTGCTTTTTCAGGTAAATCTTGGTAAAGTGCCCTTGATCGCAAGATCGCGAATTCTAGAGCTTGGGGGCCCCGCAAGGGGTCCCCTTTGCTTTATTTGGACGTATCCATTTCTTTTTTCCAGCAAATAAAATCGCGTATTTTCTGGATATCGAAGATAAGGAGACCGTTATTCCGCAGAGCGGAGAGTTCCTTAGAGACTTTCCTCGCGGTAGCGAAAATAATCACTTTCCTGCCCGCTTGTAACAATTTCCGCACAGGGTCGGCAAAGTCGCTGTCGCCGGTCCACAATGCGTACGTCTCTGTCCCATCACGTTCGTAGTCGAGAAGCATATCGACGCCAATTTCGACATCAAAATTGCATTTTCGATCTTCAATATAATACTCACCTTTCTTGTTCATATCACGGAAGCGGTTATTCAGATACTCGATAGTACTGACCTCGTATTTTCGGAGGAGTGACCGCTTAACAAACTGATCAAGAAGCGCGGTCGAGTCTGGCGGTATGCTCGACGCATCGATTGGGAACTGCATAATTTTGACTGGTTTCGTACGCACAACATATTTGTGCTGTTCTCCATCCTTGATCTCCTGCTCCGAGCGTTCGTCGCCCTCTAGGTAGCCGCCATAGAAGTTCACTTTCTGGATGGTATCGAACGAGTCGAGAAACTGCTTGAGGCGCTTTCAAATCGATATGCCATCCAAGCCGAGTACTCCACGGTCGCACATTTGCATAGTCTATATACATGCGCGTGGAAC
Source organism: bacterium (assembly GCA_021811365.1). Lineage (GTDB taxonomy): Bacteria > Patescibacteriota > Minisyncoccia > Phycocordibacterales > Phycocordibacteraceae > C7867-001. The sequence goes on along the minus strand of JAJZPB010000003.1, from coordinate 38,960 downwards.
TGCCGAGCAGCCGATCAAGCTCCTGAATTGTTCTTGCTTTCTCGCTGGCCACCTCAGCGATCCGATCTGTTTTAGGCGTAAACATATCAGCCGATTCTTTGATACCGATAGTTGTATCGAATAAAATCATTTAAAAATTCCCCATACGATGCCGCGCGCAGGAAATTGGCGTGCACAGACTCCGGTACATCAAAATACTCGTATATGCCGCCCGAGATAAAATCGACTCTCAATGTCGCCGTGGCCGCATCGTAGCCGATGGCCCGGATATCAGATGACGAAACGGGAATCATTTCCATATCTCTATTGTACCTCTCCTGAAAATACTTCGTGAAGAATAGATTGTTTCAATGCCTTAAAGTCGGCGGCCTGAGCGGATTGGAGCGCGGCGAGGGCACGGGCTTTTTCGGCAAGTGCATCGAGCTTTTTGACGATTTTCTTCTGCTCGGCGAGAGGTGGAAGCGGGATTTTTATGCTTCGCATTTTTTCTTGGTTTAACTTTTTGACAGTCGTTCCAGTTATGTATCGGGACAGATCTTCGGTGTTCAATACATATACGAGCCATGCATCAAGAAGCTCGTCTCGATGCGGCCGCAAAACGTGCGCGTGATTATTCACCCATGACTTTCCGACAATATGATAAGCGCTCTGTTCGTTTGCACCCCAACGAGCACCGTCCTCCCCAAGAAGAATAAGCGGCTCATCAAAAATATAACCGGCAACATAATCCTGCACCTGCGTTGCCCCATAGTATGGATAGCACCCAGATTTGCGATCTCGTTTTGTGATTGGTTTTCGTTTACTGTCTAAAATGTCGCAGAGATCACCAAGCGATTTTTCTCCCCACCCTTTTGATTCGGCGGAGGAAAAGATTTCGTGGAGGGCGGCGGGGAGGAGCTGGGCGGTGAGGGTCTGGCTCTCCGCGCGCAAGCGCGCGGCCTCGTCTATCTTCGCAAACTGCTTTTCTATCTTCGCCACAATCTTCCTCTGCTCTGCCAAAGGCGGCACCGGAATCTCGATTTGATAAACCTGATTGCGGTTGATGCCGGGCTTCACTCCTGCTGCAAGCTGTGGCAAGTTTACGCTTTTTAAAAAATAAAAAAGATAATCAACGTCTATTTGATCATTGCCAAACACATAATACGTAACATCTGACGGCCAAAATCTTCCTGCCACCCGTGTCAGTTCACCTGCCGAACCCTTCCGCCCGACGATAATCGCCTCTCCAGAAATTAATACTTTATCTGTCCAACCCAAAATGCCATTAGCACCGTAAATGGGTACATCGCCGCTTTCGTTACGCCTACTTCGGTCAATACCTTTCCCATACCGAAATTCAACAACCTGTCCAAGTTTTTTGATTGGATAGGTCATTTTATAAAGAGATGCGCAAGATATGCCACAATGGCTAGCGCAAGAAATGGCACTAAAATCTTGCCGTATATATGGCCAGTTACGTCTTTGAGTAATTTCGAAAAAAGTTTCCAAATGCCCCGGAAGATCATATAGATCGGGACGAAAAAGTAATTGAGAATAAATTCAATGATATTAGTCATGATTGTTTTATCATTGATGATTGCTTTGAGATCTCTTTAAATAAAGACATCATAATTTCTTGCTTTCAGCAACGATCGACTCAATCCGGCCGACAAAATCGCTTATATCAAGAAAGAAGTTCGGGTATGCTTGTCTCAGTGCAGACAGAGGGCCCGCCGACACTAAAACTGCTTCAATTTTCTTCCCTCGAGTAGCCTCCTCTTCAACTTTCGAATAATCCTCCGTCGCTTGTTTAATACTTCCTCTTTTGTATGGCTTGATCTGTACAGTCTTCTGTTCGGAATTCAAAATAATTAGATGGTAGGACCAGCCCACGTCGGAAGTACCTCTCTTGTTTATTTCATTTACCGCAATAGAATATCCTCTTATTTTTTCGAGGACCCTTAGCTCACCGTTCATCGAAGCAACTTTACGAAAAAGTTCTTCCTGAGATAGAGCTTTATGCTTCTCAAGCAAGTTTGTGTTTTCGATAGAAGCAAAAGTCGAGCTAACAGCTGAAAAGAACTCGAGCCAAGCCTTGTCTCCTAGTCGTGATTTTAGGGCTTGTCCAAGAAAAGTACCCATAGTCTCAACCGCAGTTGCCCATGTATGTTGTAATTTGGTTCGTATTTGCAACTCAAGCAACAATCCGTCGTATTCTTGTGCCTGCTTATTCTTATACTTATATATAAGGTGGAGACTTCTGTACCCATCGTCGTCACGAGGACATTTAATGTAGTCTTTTTGTCCTATAAGCTCATGCGCGAAGCGGCTTTTGTCTTTGTATTCTTCTGCCAACAGATAAACATCGTGAACGGATCCCAGGATGGCTCGTACTCCACCAATATCCTGCATCCTGGAAAGTTGCATTTTTGGATATCGATGCAATTTATCGATGATAGTGGGCATGCGCTTTAGTCGTTGAGCAACGAGCGGGTTATTAGAAAATTTACTTAACTTGCGTCTCAGAGTTGATTGAAATGTATTAATCGGGTACGCATGACATGCCCTCCAAGCGTCAGCTATGGAAATAGCGTCTTCCAGACTTAACCCGTTTGGTTTCTTTTTAGCAAGAACTTTCCCTGCCAAATTTATTCGATTTTTTGAAATTTTTGGAACCTTCGAAAAAGCCATAGATTTTAGACTATTTCCTTCTTCATCTCCCCCAACAGCGCGGAGATTTGTTTTTCTTTGCTTTCAAAATCGGCCAAAATCTCTTTCGGAGTTTTTTGGGCTGCTGCTGCAGGGCCGTTGGGGTTTTTGAAGTCGAGGTTGAAGGAGCGGGCGCGGATGTCGGCGATGCTGACGCGCCAGGCGCGCGGGCCGGCTTTGCGGCCCGCGCGGGCTTCTCCGCCCCACCACTTTTTTACAGGATCGAACTCTGCCTCGGTAATGGGCTTGGTCTTGGTGTAGGCGCGGACGCCCTCGGGGAGCGGCATTTGGTAGTACCACACTTCTTCGGTGGACTTCCCTTTCTCAAAAAAGACGAGGTTGGTATTTACGCCCGCGTACGGGTTGAAGACACCGGGCGGCAGGCGCACAATCGTGTGCACATTGCACTCGGTGAGGAGCTTCTCTTTTATTTTGCTCGCTACGCCTTCGGCGAAAAAGACGCCGTCGGGCAATACGATACCTGCCCTGCCGCCTGGCTTAAGTAGGTGAATAAAAAGTTGAAGGAAGAGGAGCTCGGTCGCCTTGGTGCGCAGCTCGGCTGGAAAATTCGCCTGCGTGCCGTCGGCCACGGAGGCGCCGAAGGGCGGGTTGGCCACAATTACGTCTACCCGATCTGCCGGGCCCCATTGCGTGAGCGGTTTAGCGAGCGCGTCGTCGTGCTTGAGCGCGCTCGGGTTCTCGACATCGTGCAGGAGGAAGTTGGTCGTGGCAAGAAGGTGCGGCAAGCCCTTGAGCTCAATGCCGCGCACGGAAGCTTCGAGCTGCTTCTCGTCGGCGGCTGTTTTGACTTGCTTCGCCCGCACGTACTCGAGGATGTTTATGAGAAAGCCGCCCGTGCCGCAGGCCGGGTCGAGCACGGTATCGCCAAGCTTCGGGTCCACCATTTCGACGATGAATTTCGTCAGCGGGCGCGGCGTGTAGAACTCGCCATAGTTACCGGCGCTCTGCAGGTCTTTAAGGAGCTTTTCGTACACGTCGCCGAACTGGTGGCGATCGGCGCTCTTGTTGAAATTGATCTCCTGCAGCTTGTTGATGACCTGGCGCATAAGCGTGCCATTTTTCATGTAGTTGTAGGAGTCCACGAACACGCTCTGAATGATGGCAGCCGGAGAATTCGGGTCGGATACCGGCAAACTGCGCAGCGCCGGGAAAAGCTCTTTGTCGATAAAGGCCGAGAGCTCGTCACCCGTAATACCCTCCTGGTTTGCCGCCCAGTTGCGCCAGCGCAGTTTTTCCGGAATTGGTGAACGATACGCCGCGTCTACATACTCTTGCTGCGTCTCGTGGTCATCGAAAATCTTGAGGAAAAGCATCCACGCAAGCTGCGAGAGGCGCAAGGCATCGCCGTCGACACCCGCGTCTTTGCGCATGATGTTCTGAATCGCTTTGATGATGTTGCCGATGTCTGCCATAGGTCAAAACTGGACTTGTTCTCGTATTCTACCGCTTCTTGATTTCTTCATGTTCAGCGCGTATACTGGCGATATCACCAACGGAAGAGATAACCCTATGAGGTTTCGTCCTCATGGGGCCTTTTCTTTTTATAGGCCAGCTTCTCTTGCAGGTCGTTTAGGTACCGTAAATATGGTCGGCAAATTCGTGCCTTGAGCAAGGCTGAGAACTTCTTTTTATTCGGCACCAACAGCACCTCAAGCTTTTGCTGATCGATAAAGTACTTGACGAGGCAATAGAAATCTCCATCCCCAGTCACGATAATCGCCTTATCATAGTTGTCTCGTTCGATCATTGCCTGCAAGACCAATTCTGCGTCACAGTTTCCTTTAGTGGTCCCATCCTTATACGTGAGTGCCGGCTTGAATACGCACACAAAACCAGCATCTTGAAGTGCGGTATATAAATCCTGATTTCCTTGCACAAACCCAATAAACAGAAACGACTTCGTTACGCCGTACTTCTCCCTTAAGTAGGTACGAAAACGACGCCAATCGAGTCTCCAACCGAGCTCGCGGATGGCAAGATTTACGTTTTGACTGTCTATGAACGCGTAATTGTTTACGTCTTTCTTCATGGTGCTATTCAGCAGTATAAAGCTGCTGCTCTATCTCCCGAATTACTTCTAGGTATTTCTCTCGACCGCCAAAGATTTCCTCAACAATCTCCACCGGCCCGCCGTACTCGCTAAAGGGCGAAACGGTGAGGTCGCCAATGTCGTCTATGGCGGTGATGCCGTGCTCCGCATACTTCTCAAGCAGATGGTCGATGATTTCCCGTGCTTTGCCCTCGTACTTGGCGAAGTAGTCGCTAGCCCTCGCCTTCTTGAGTCGCTCGCTCCGCGTGAGCGGCTTCTTGCCATAGGCGACGTGCAGAATGAGATCGAAGATATCGCAATCCTGACCGACGTCTTCGCGCAGCTCGTCAAACATGATGCCCTGCGCCTCGAGCTCAACAATGAGCGCTTCTTTGCGTGTTTCGGCATTCCACCGGCTAAGGAAGTCTTCAAGCGAAGCGAAACTGCTGAGAATAGCCTGCTGGCTAAATTTCTCAATGGTGTCCGTACGCAGCTTGCCGGTGGCCGGGTCGATGTACTGCACGACCTTGTGTACGACATCAAAGGTGACACCATCGGTGATGTGGATCTTTTTAGGCCGTGGGTCCGTGTCCGTTCCGTCAATGAGAATCTCTTCGCGTGGATTTGAGCGATAGATTTCCGCTTCAGAAACGGTTTCCTTTTCGAGGATTTCTTTCACTGGAATGGTTTCTTCCGCTTTCGCGTCGTAGGTTTCGACCGCTTCACCGTCGAAGTCGGGGTCCGCAAAGAGCCGCGTCACATTGCGGAAATCCATAATGGTGAAGTAGTACTTGCCGTACTGCTCGTTTACGCGCGTGCCACGGCCGATGATCTGCTTAAACTCGGTCATGGAGTTCATGGGCGCATCGAGCACAATGAGCTTCACCGTCTGCGTGTCCACACCCGTCGAGAGGAGCTTTGAGGTGGTCGCAATGACCGGATACGGCGATTCGGGGTTGATGAAATTGTCGATTTCGAGCTTCCCTGCCTGGTCATCGCCCGTGATGCGCACGACGTAGCGCGCGTTTTCTCGCGCGAGGTCGCCCGCCGCATTGACGAGCGCCTGGCGCATCCGCGCGGCGTGATCCTGATCTACGCAGAAGACAATCGTCTTTTGCATGGGGTCGGTCTGGCGCATGAATTCTACGACCTTTTCGGCGACCAGTTTCGTACGAGCGTCAATAACGATTTTTGCATCGTAGTCGGCCGTGGTATAGATCCGGTCTTCGACTTCGTTCCCGGCACTATCGCGCACAAGGCTATCGGGTCGCCACTCTTCTTTGTCGGTGATGTAGCGGATTACTTTGTATGGCGCAAGGAAGCCGTCCTCAATCCCCTGCTTGAGCGAGTAGGTGTAAATGGGCTCGCCAAAGTATTCAAAGTTGTTCGCGTCGTCAGCCGCCTTCGGCGTAGCCGTAAGGCCGATTTGCGTCGCGGACTGGTAGTAATCGAGAATGGCGCGCCACTCGCTGTCTTCTTTAGCGCTCCCGCGGTGACACTCATCGATCACAATGAGGTCAAAGAAGTCCGGCGAGAACTGCTTGAACTTTTCTACAGCTTCGCCGCCCATGAGCCCTTGGTAGAGCGCGATGTACACCTCGTAGGCCGGGTCGACGTTTGGACCTTTGACTTGCGTGAGAGCATCGCCAAAGTGGCGGAAGTCGCTTTTGAATGTTTGGTCGGAGAGCGCCGTGCGGTCAACAAGGAACAAGATGCGCTGCTTCTGCTTCGACTTCCAGAGCCGCCAAATGATTTGGAACGCAGTATACGTTTTACCCGTGCCGGTCGCCATGACGAGCAAAATGCGCTGCTGCCCTTTGGCAACTGCTTCCACGACGCGATTGATCGCAACGCGCTGGAAATAACGAGGCTTGGTCGTGGGATGATATTCCTGTATGAGCGCTGTTCCGCTTTCTTGCGTAATGCCTTTAGCCTTGCAGTAGCGCTGGTACAGCTCATCGGGCGATGGAAATGCCTCGAGGGATAGCTCCTTTTCAATCGCGCCCACTGCAAGCTTGTCGTGCTCAACAAAGCCCTCGCCGTTTGAGCTATACACGAACGGAATGTCGAGAATGTCCGCGTATTCAAGTGCCTGCTGTATGCCGTCTGAAATGGTGTGGCTGATATCTTTCGCTTCAACGACCGCGATAGGCAGGTTGTTTTTGTAGTAGAGAACGAAGTCGGCGCGCTTCTTTTCTCCGCGGGAGATGGTCTTGCCGCGCACCATGATGCGGCCAGCCGTAAACGGCACCTCCTCGCTGATTTGTTTTTCCTCCCAGCCCGCACGCACAAAGGCTGGCCGGATGAGGCGAGAGCGCGTTTCTGCTTCGTTTAGCGAGCCCATAATATGAAGACTATCCCACAAAATCTTCATTTTTCATAGGGTGGCGTGCAGTCCACAAATGTGTGGCCTCACTTGAAATTAAGCTGCCATTTGCGTATAATGCGCCCGTGGCTTGACGGCAGAAAATCGGCTCGCTGCGGACATCTATCAAACGATGTACTCATGGGTGGAACTGGCGCCTTCGGCGCCTGCCGTCCCCCCCCCCCAAGCTACACCTAAGAACGCCACCTCCGGGTGGTTTTCTTATTTTCTTTTCTTAAAGTGTATCGACTTTATTTCCAGTCTACCGGCACGCAACTCGAGCGCAATGCGTAACATAGGCTTTCCTTCTGGTGCAAAGTCTTTTTGATAACAATACGTCGGTGGTTCGTATTCGAACTTGTCGAAGTGAATGATAGTCTCCGGCATATGATCCAACGCGAAACAAACTGCCTCTAGTGCCTCTTCCTCCGTGTGGCGAATCAGCACCTGCTCTTTTCTGCTTTCCACAACGTGCTTAAGCGCACGCCTAGTTATGTATACCCGCATTCTTTTGTGTGGATGATCCTTGTGCTTTGATCCGCGTACATCAAACACCCGCAAAAGCTCTGCATGTTTTTCAATAAGAGCTCCTTTTTCTAGTCGAAAGTACTCTCCGACGAGCTTATTCAGCGCGCGAAGCCGTCTCAAAAACGCTTTTGCTCTCAACGGTCATGCCCGGTGCTGCGAATCACTCGTAAGGATAAGATGCGAAATGAGCCGCACGCCCATAAGCTTACCTGCCTCGCGGAGGCGAGTGGTGACCTCACGGTCTTCGGGAGAGGGGTCCGGGAAACCTGAGGGATGGTTGTGGGCGACGATGACCCCTGTGGCGTTGTGCTCGAGTGCAGGGGCGAAAACGTCGCGCGGGTGGACGATGCTTGCGTTTACGGTGCCTACGGAGATGTCTTCGCGGTGGATGAGCTCGTTGCGCGCATTCAAGTAGAGCGCAACAAAATGCTCCTTCTTGTGGGCGCGGATGTCGTGGAGCTGCGCGAGTGCCGCTTCGTCAGAGTCGATGATGGGCCGGCCGTTTTGGCGCGCGCCCTCTGCACGCTTCGTGAACTCAAATGCCGCAAGCAGCGTGCACGCCTTCCCCGCATCAATTCCTTTCACTGCTGTAAGTTCCTCAAAAGTCACGTCGAGCACTTTTCTTTTCGGATACTTCGCGAGGATGCCTTCGGCGATATCGAGCGCACTCTTCCCCGCTCTTCCGGTGCGCAAAAGAATGGCGAGCAACTCTTTGTCGGAAAGGTTCTCAACGCCTTTGGCAATAAGCTTCTCGCGCGGCCGCTCATGCGCTGGCATCTGTTTAATGCCCGCGCTCATGCTAAAAGAGAGATCCAGCGAGTCAGGACCATCGATTTAAGTATAGCGTACCCGCAGATACCGCAGTGACTGTTTCGTACCTCCAGGAACTGAATCTCAATCGGCCATTTTGGCAACGTCTTGCGAGAGAGTTCTAAGATCCTCTGCCAACGGGCTTTCTGGCCAAGCCGCCAGCAGCGCGGCTACCACCTTTTGCGTGCGCTCAAGAATTTGCGTCTTCCCAGCATTGAAACGCTCAAACGTTGCCTCGCCATCGGCGGCGTAGTCGTCGAGCAGCTCTACCGTGTTGCTCAGGACATCGGCAGACTTAACAAGCACGGATTCATGCGAGAAGAAGGCGATGTGACCCAGTGCCGCTTGCTTGCGCTCTGCCCAGCCCGCGTCTTTCACCGGCTCACTTACACTCTGCACAAGGTCGGCAACCGGTTTACCAAAACGTTCTTCAAGCATCTCGTGGGTTACCTTTTTGTGGTCGAGACTGTCCTCCATGGTGTCGTGGAGCAGGCCCGCTATGACCACGTCCTCGTGTGCACCTGCCTTTGCAAGAATCAGGCCAGCAGTAAAGGGGTGTGTTAGGTATGGAATGTCTTTCCCTTTGCGCTTTTGCTTCTGGTACACCTCGTGCGTCTTCACCATAAAGCGGACGGCCTTCTGCATGCGTGGGGTAAATATCATGGACCTATCATTCCACAGATCCTCGTTCCTGGAAATTCTGCTCGGTGCACGAACACCTGTCCGTACGAATGGCTATAGGTTGCCAAGCTGGGAAAACAGCTTCTCAGAAAGCTTCCCAAAATTCTGGTGTTATAGTTCGCGTATGGAAACGTCGGAAAAGGATATTTCCAAGGAGGAGTTTCTAGCCCTCTGCCTCAAGTACGCCGGACCGAACACCGTGGCATATTGGACGGATTTTTTGAGCAAAGATTCGTACGGCGTAAAGAAAGAAGACTGGAAATTCGTCGTGACAGGCGAAGCTATGCCTGTTCCACCCAAGGTTTTTCTCGATGTGGCTACACGAGTGTGGTCGCACACAATTGCAGCATTTTTCGCCACTGAAGACGACATCGGGAGGCGATATGGAAACCCAGAAGATTAACCCGTTACGCGTTCTCCAACATCTCTAGTGAGCAAATTCGGCATTCCTGAAGTAGTATTGCGGCGTATAAAAGCACGTGACACTGCGTGCGTGTACTGCCACAAAATAATGCAGCCCTGCACCGGCACGAACCGGCGGGACTGGGCGACCATTGAGCATTTGAATTTTGCTGGCCCCTTCTACTGGAAGGACGGTCTACAGGCGGAAGAGATCGTCATTTGTTGCGGGAGCTGTAATTCGAGCAGAGGAGTAAAAAAGTTACCGGACTGGTTTTCATCCCCATATTGCATTGAGCGGAACATAACCGCTGCTACCGTAGCAGCTCCAGTAAAAAAATATCTTTTGGCACTACAAACAAAAGGCGAGCCGAAGTGACAGCGATAACACCGCTACTTCTGCGCCGGGTCGTTTTTATACGCTTATGCACTTTGCACAAGCCGTTTCAGACAACACGCGTTCTATACTGCGAGTATGGAAGAATTTGATCTCAAAAAAGAAATTGCGAGCGTCATCAAAGGCGAAGTGAAGGATGACGCGGAAACTCTTAAGGCCGCGAGCCGCGACACGTCCCTCTTTACCCGCATGCCAGAGCTCGTGGCATACCCAAAAAATGCGCAGGATGTCGCGGCGATAGTAAAGACGGTGCACGCGGCGAAGAAGGCGGGAGCGGAGGTGTGCGTGGCCGCGCGCGCAGCAGGCACCGACATGAGTGGAGGACCCCTCACCACCGGCGTCGTCATTTCCTTCACCGAACACCTGCACAAGATGTTCGGGGTACACGCCTTCCCCACCGGCCCGCATCGTCCCACCGGCGAAGTGGGCGATGGGTACGCCGAGACCGAACCCGGCGTCTTTTATCGCGACTTCGAAAAGGAAACGCTCAAGCAGAACCTCATACTCCCCTCCTATCCCGCGAGCCGCGAGCTTTGCGCGATGGGCGGCATCGTCGCAAACAATTCAGGCGGCGAACGCACGCTCGAGTATGGCAAGACGGAGAAATATATCCTAGCAATGGACGTGGTCCTTTCCGACGGCAGCACCGCGACCTTTCGCGCGTACACACCGGAAGAGGTTGAAGAAAAAAAGAAACTGCTGACGCTCGAAGGCGCAATCTATCGCGGCATGGACGAACTCCTTTCCAAAAATGCAAAGCTCATCACGGCGCACAAGCCCAAGGTGAGCAAGAATAGCGCCGGGTACGCGCTCTGGAACGTGCGCGACGAGCGCACGGGAAGCATGAATCTTGCCAAACTTATCTGCGGCAGCCAGGGCACGCTCGCGCTCTGGACCAGTGCTAAGCTCGCACTCGTGAAGCCCAAGGAGCATCGCGCCATGCTCGTCATCTTCCTCTCTGACCTCGCCATTCTGCCGGAAATAGTGAAGCGCGTACTGCCGCAGCACCCGGAGTCGTTTGAAAGCTATGACGATCACACCTTCACGCTCGCCGTGAAGCTCTTGCCAGCGATGCTCAAGCAGATGGGCTTCGTGAAGGCAGCTCGGCTCGGCGTGGACTTCATTCCCGAGGCGGCTATGGTGGCGACCGGCGGCGTACCTAAACTCATTTTGATGGCCGAGTTTGCCGAAGATACAATTGAGGAAGCCGACGCAAAAGCGATTGCTGCGCGCGAGGCGCTCAACGGGCTTGACGTGCATACCAAGATTGAAAAGAACGAAAAAGAAAGCGAGAAATACTGGATCGTGCGGCGCGAAAGCTTCTCCCTGCTACGCAAAAGTATTCACGGCATGTACGCATCGCCTTTCATAGACGACTTTGTGGTGCCGCCGGAAACGTATCCCGTGTTTTTGCCCAAGCTCAACGCGCTCCTCGACGAGTACAAGAGCCACTTCATCTACACGATTGCCGGCCACATCGGTAACGGCAATTTCCACATCATTCCGCTTATGGATCTTTCGAAAGAAGAGAACCGCAACGTAATCCTCGAGCTTGCGCCAAAAGTGTACGAGCTCGTGATCGCCGAAGGCGGCACAACTACCGGCGAGCACAACGACGGCATCATCCGCACCCCCTACCTCCCGATGCTTTTCGGCGCGGAAATGGTCGCGCTTTTTGCCGAAGTGAAAAACCTTTTTGACCCGGAAAATATTTTGAATCCGGGCAAGAAAGTCGGCGGCTCCTTCGAAGATATTAAGCGCGACATGATTACGGGCATGTAAGGCGCGGGCCCGCCCCACCCACGCAACCCTAGCTGCGGAGCGTCCTCGCCCGTTCGCGAATAAACATGAGCTCCGTTCTACAGCGCAGCAAAAAAGAAGACGCCCCCGCACGTGTGCGGGGGCGCTGTCGTTCACTACGGTTACTCGCCGAGGGCCAGCGCCCTCACGCGTTGTACCGCCGCAGTGAAGGTTTCGCCGTTTGGCAAGAGCGTACTTCCGGGCAATTCGACGAAGAACGAGAAGGAAAACCGGTGTGGCACGCTTGCCATGACGCGGTGCTGAAGCGTGGTGACCGAGCAGAATCTCTTCAGGAAAGACCCCGCGCCGACCAGCACTTCGTGCGGCTTCAAAACCACGTCAATCCAAGTCCCTTTATAGAGCACTTGTAGGCCGGGCAGCGCGCCGCCAACAAACAACGTGAGCATCGAGAAGTCCTGGTGTGCGGGGAAAACTTCTCGTTCCGGGTCCGCTTCCCCGTTGAGCGCGAACGCTGCTTTGAGCACGTGCTCTCCCCCACGAACCTCGGCAAGCGGCCATTCGAAATACGGGTTAAGCATCTCAAGCACCGATTCACCAAAGAGAGCCAAGTGGTTGTAGAGCGGTCGTAACGCGCGGCCAAGCTCTTCCTGCTCGAGGAGCCGAGACGGCCGGTAATCGAATGCCCGACGGCTGTTGAGCGGACCAGTGCGTATGAGTCCGTCCCTGCTGGGCGAAACATAGCCCACGCCCGTGCCGCTGTTGTACCGGGGCAATAGGCTCCGCAGCTCGTCGTCCGCTAGGCGGGAGCGTATTGCTAGTGCGCGTTCGATAAGCCGCGGAAGAAGCATGTCCTCGAGCAGCATCATGCCGGTTCTCTGAAAGGACGTCAGCATGGCTCCGGGAGAGCACGCCCTAAGCAGCTGATGCGGCATATACACGTCATAGGGGACCATCGCCCGATCCTTTCCTAGAGGGTTTTTACGAAGGTGCGATCTACGCCCACCGCCGCGCAGCCACTAAGCTTGTGCGGTTTGCGTACCGAGACCCTAGCACAAGTGACCGCCTCATGCGAAAAACATGCGGAGGCGATTTCCTCGGCAAGCGTTTCGATGAGTGCGCGCTCGTGTGCAAGCGCAAGTGCGCGCACGCGTTCGACGATGGGCACGTAATCGAAGGTGCGCGCGAGCTTGTCGCCAAACTCGTTCGTACTGAGCTCGCAGGCTATATCGACTACGACGATTTGCGGGCGTGCGCGCTCGTCGCTCGAGTAGCCTACAAGCGCGGACACGTGAAGACCTTCAACGAGCACCGCGGTGCTTTTTGCAGCGAAAGATGCAGACATGGCGTGACTCCTTGGTTACAAACTACGTCTACTTGTGAAAGTTCGACTTTCACAAAACTGAGTTGACGCTACTGGTAGAAAGAACGAGAAACGAAACCGCGCTGCGGGTTTAGGAGAAGCTCGACCACGTACTGAGGTGCGCGGAAAGCAGCATAATACGCTCAGTATAGCGCGCCGCCAGAGGCGGCGCACTCCTATCCACTCGGACGCATCAAAACTGAGCCCGAAAAGTTTGCCTTCGTAATGGCGCTAAACGCCTCGCAAAGTTTTGAAAACTCCTTCGTCGTTTAGGGCTAAAATCTCGAATGTTGTAAGAATCGGGCGTGAGGAACGTATATACCAGTGCTCGCGCAGTGCTACTCATAACCACTTACATATGCGAATTCAAACCCTTATCAGACGATTCTTCCCCGCGTTCGCCGTTGGATCCGTACTCTTTGGCACGCTGGCCTTTGCTGCGGTTCCGGCGTTCGCCGCAGAGCCCGCTGGGCCAGGCCTCGCGCGACCGGCAGTCGTCGGCAAGGTCACGTCGGTCTCCGGCGATACGCTCACCGTTACAAGCATGCCGTGGCACCGCGGACCGAAGAACCCGACTGCGGCCCAACCAACCGCGTACACCGTTAACGCTTCCGGCGCAACCGTCACCAAGGGCGGCAAGTCGGTAGCGGTTTCCAGCATCACTATCGGCGACCTCGTCGTCGTGCGCGGCTCGGTGAGCGGAACGACCGTTACCGCAACCGCGATTCGCGAAGGCATGATGCACGGCCCGCGTGGCCCGCGTGACTCGAATAAAGATGCATCGTCGACGCCCGCCATGCCGCCCATACAGGGCAACGGCGATCCAGTGATTGGCGGAACGGTTTCCGCGCTAACTGGTTCGACGCTTACCGTCACCGCTAAAGCCGGCCAGACGTATACTGTCGATGCTTCCGCAGCTACAGTCGTTAAACGCGGCGTCCCGAACGCAGTGCTTTCGAACGTCTCCGTTGGCGACGCCGTTGTCGTGCAAGGCACGGTAAACGGCACGGCGGTGAAGGCGTCTTCGGTCCTTGACCAAGGAACGCCGCCCAGCGCAGGTAGTGCGGGTAGCCCGCCGCAGCCCCGCCGAGGATTCTTCGGCGCAATCGGCGGATTCTTTACGCGTATGTTCGGTTTCTTCTAAACCTCTCCAGCAAAAGTCGAGAAAGGCGCCAAGGGCGCCTTTCTCGTTTTTAGCACCGAGCTCTCAAGCACTACTGAATGAAACCGGCCGAGAGGGCGTACTAAGGTTGACAGGTCGCGATGTTCACGGCATGCCTATTTACCCCATTCTTTAGTATAGTATCTCGCCTAAATGAATCAGATCGCTTTGCGTCAGTATCCAGCCGCTATCGGGCACAAAGTACGCGTCTTCGCAGGTGCCCACAAATTCTGGGCGGTCATCATCATCGCGCTCGTGCTCTACGGCGGATACCGCACGTATGCCGCGCTCACTGCCGTACCGGTTGAGACCCACTACGTTACTGCGACCGTGGCTACCGGCACCGTCGTCGCGGCGCTTACCGAAACCGGGCAAGTGAGCGCCTCACAGCAGCTTACGCTCTCGCCGCAGGCATCAGGCCAGGTGGTCGGCGTATACGTGACTCCGGGCCAGCAAGTGTACACAGGCCAAACAATCGCGCAGCTCGATGCGACTGACGCGCTGCAATCACTCCAGAGCGCAAAGCTTTCGCTCGCAACCGCGCAGCTCACCTACAACCAGGACACTGCCACATCGACGCTTCAGCTAAATCTCGTCAATGCGCAGAGCGACGCAACGAACGCGCAAATCGCGCTCACCAAAGCGCACGACAATGCGTACGCATCCCTTGCGTCAATCTATACCGACCTTTCGACCGTCGTTACTGGACTCGATAGTGTGCTGCACAATTCAAACGTCGCCAGTCGGCCGAACCAGCAAAATATCGATGCGTACGCGAACCTGGTCAGCAATCACGACGACAGCATTGGTGTATACGCGAACACCGCCGAGACTACCTACAACGCTGCATACACGGCATACCAGAACGCATTAACCGCCTATCAGGCAACGAACAACAGCATCTCCGACAGCGCGCTTCAAACGCTTGCCGAACAGACGTACAACGCGGCCGCCATCGTAGCGCAGGCGACGCGCGCTGCTCACGATTTCTACAATCGCGTAAGCAGCGACTATTCGCTCTACAACCTTGGCACCTCGAGTCAGCTCTCTACCCTGCTTGCTAACACCGATACCTACTCAACCACCATCACGACCGACCTAAGCAACGCCCTTTCGGCAAAAGGCAATCTCGTTTCCGCTGAACAATCGCTCGCCCAAGCGCAGAACGCGCTCCAGGTACAGCAAAGCGGTGCGAACACCCTGACCGTCCAACAGGCGGCTCTTAACCTCAAGACGGCGCAGGATGCCGTCACGACCGCCGAGCAGAATCTGAGCGATTACACGGTAACCGCGCCCTTTTCGGGTACGATTGCGAGCGTCGGCGTGCAAAAGTTCGACCAAGCCGGGCCTAGCACACAAGTCGCCGTACTCGTCACCAACAAAGCAACGGCAAACATTACCGTAAACGAGGTGGACGCGAGCAAGCTTAAGATTGGCCAGAATGCGACTCTTACCTTCGACGCACTGCCAAACCTAACCATAGCTGGCACGGTTGCTTCGATAAATGAAATCGGCACGGTTACCCAGGGAGTGGTTTCTTACAACGCGACCATCGCCTTTGACACGAACAACGCGCAGGTGAAGCCAGGCATGAGCGTAACGGCAAACATCATTACCGGCACCGAGACCGGCCTCGTGGTCCCAGCAAGCGCAATTAACACCAGTGGCAACACCCCCTACGTTCAGGTCTTTAGCCCACCGCTTGCAAACAGCGCGGGCACGACTGGCGCACCGTCTGCCGTTCCCCCCAAAGACGTGCCCGTCGTCACTGGGCTCTCCGACGACACGCAAACCATCATTGAGAGCGGGCTCTCTGCAGGCGACCAGGTAGTCACCCGTACCATAGCCGGTTCAAGCGCGCCATCGGCAGCCGCCCAAAGCACCTCGCTCATCGGCGGGGCGCGCCCGGGCGGCGGAGCCCGGCCCGCGGGCGGCGCGTTTCGTGCGCTCGGCGGGTAACACTCCGCATCGCGCATGATTGAGATCAAAGACATCACGAAGACCTACGGCTCTGGCGACAGCGCGTATACCGCGCTGCGCGGTGTTTCCTTCTCCGTCGATGAGGGCGAGTTCGTAGCTATCATGGGGCCGAGCGGTTCTGGAAAATCAACCCTTATGCATATCCTCGGGTGTCTCGACACACCCTCGAGCGGCACCTACCACCTCGACGGCAAAGACGTTTCAAAAATGACCGACGACGAACTTGCTGAGGTGCGCAAAGACAAAATCGGCTTTGTGTTCCAGTCCTTTAACCTCTTGCGCCGCACGACCGTGCTGCGTAATGTCGTCCTGCCGCTCATTTACGCGAACGTCCCGAGCCCTGAGCGCGAGGAGCGCGCCAAACAAGCGCTTCTTTCCTCCGGCCTTACGGAAGAATACTTTAACCACCTGAGCAACGAAATCTCAGGAGGCCAGATACAGCGCGTTGCTATCGCCCGCGCGCTTGTGAACAATCCGTCGCTCATTCTGGCCGACGAACCCACCGGCAACCTCGACAGCCGGACCTCGCTCGTCGTACTCGGCACGCTGCAGAAACTCAACCGTGAGCATAACCGCACCATTGTACTGATTACGCACGAACCAGACGTCGCGGAACACGCCGGTCGCATCATTCGCGTTTCCGACGGGCGCGTAATTTCCATTGAAAAGAATGCCCACCCGCGCGATGCGACTGAGGAAACGCGGCTCTGCGACTCAGGCCAGCTCGACCTGACTGCCCTCTCCGTATGAAAACGCAGGACTTGCTGCAAGAGACCTACCTCGCGCTCTCAGCAAACAAGGCGCGCTCGGGGCTAACGGTGCTCGGCATCGTCATCGGCATCGCCTCGGTTATCGCGCTCATGGCAATCGGCCAGGGCACCCAAAATGCAGTTTCGAGCTCCATCAACTCTCTCGGCGCCAACCTGCTCGTCGTGACGCCGGGCGCGGCGAAGCAGATCGGATTCGGCGCCTCGAGCGGCCGGGGCAGCGCGCAAAGCCTGACCGTGAGCGACGAGAACGCGCTCATGCAGGTGCAGAATGTTGCTGCCGTGTCCGGCGAATACTCGGGCCGCTACCAGGTTGCGGTAGCCGCAGCAAATACCAATACGACCGTGGACGGCGTGGACGGCGCGTATGCTCAGATCCGCAACATCGATATGAACGAGGGCAGCTTTATAACCAGTAGCCAAGCGGCTTCTCTCGGCAAAGTCGCCGTAATCGGCTCGACAGTAGCCACCGA
Source organism: bacterium (assembly GCA_021811365.1). Lineage (GTDB taxonomy): Bacteria > Patescibacteriota > Minisyncoccia > Phycocordibacterales > Phycocordibacteraceae > C7867-001. Next base: position 21,539 of record JAJZPB010000003.1, on the reverse strand, counting down.
CCTCTTTGGCGCCAACGCCACCTCGACCAACCTCGTCGGGAAAGCGATTCGTATCAATAATATGCAGTTCACGATAACTGGCGTAATGGCGACCAAAGGCGGCTCGGGCTTCGGCAGCCAGGACGACACGATATTTATCCCACTCACTACGGCCCTGCAGTACTTTGCCGGCAACGGCAACCAGTACCTTTCAACGATCGATATTGAGGCGACAACCCAGCAGTCGATGACCCAGGTGCAAAATGACATAACGAACCTTCTGCTCCAGCGCCACCACATAAGCGACCCGACGCAAGCCGACTTCAGCATCTTAAACCAGCAGGAACTTGTTTCTGCGGTAAGCAGCGTTACCGGCACCTTCACGACTCTGCTCGCTGCAATTGCTGGCATATCGCTCGTGGTTGGCGGCATCGGCATTATGAACATGATGCTCACGACGGTAACCGAGCGCATGCGCGAAATCGGTTTGCGCAAGGCAATCGGCGCGACAAGGAAAGACATCAACACGCAGTTCCTCGCCGAAGCAATAGCGCTTACCTTCGTGGGTGGCGGCATCGGCGTAGCGCTTGGCTGGGGTATCGCCTACCTCGTGACGGCGACTGGCATCATGACAGCGCAGGTAACGTGGTCATCGGTGCTTCTCGCCTTCGGCGTCTCAGCGGGCATCGGCATCGTCTTTGGGTGGTACCCCGCGCGGCGGGCATCAAATTTGAATCCGATTGATGCGCTACGCTATGAGTAACCCTCGGCAGACGACGGGCGATTATAAAACATAACTTTCGGTATGCAGTCCAAAACTATCAGCATCGCGCTTGTTGCGCTCATTATCGGTATTGCGGTTGGCTACTTCGTGCCGCACGGCGCGTCCGCGAAACCGCAAGCGGGCACTACTGGTCGAACAAGCGGCTCTGCGGCGTTCGCCCGCGGCAGCTTTGCGCGCGGCACAGCAGCAGGCGGCATGCTCGCGGGGACGATCGTTTCGGTATCCGGACAAGAGGTGACGATCAAGACGCCAGATGGAAGTTCGCACATCGTACTCATAACGCCCAGCACGACCGTGAGCAAAAGCGTCTCAGGCAGTGTGAGCGACGTAACGAGCGGTGCAAACGTACTTATTTCGGGCACGCAAAATACCGATGGATCGCTCTCCGCTGACCTTATCCAGCTACGGCCCGCGGGTGCGCGCACCGGGTTCCCGACGACCCCGGCGCAGTAGTCTGACGCCGCGCTATCTGACTGAAAAGTGGCACGCGCACTAGAGATTTGCTACCCTGGATCCATGAAACGAGTCTTCGCCATTATTATCGTGCTCCTGCTTGCACTCGGCATGATCGGCATGTTCTTCCCCGCCCTCGTGTCGGGGCAGCTCTAGTAAATACGAAAAAACGCGCGCCCTTGGGCGCGCGTTTTTTCGCGCTTCAGTATTGAAGTGTCCTACGCGAGATCGCGCATTTTTCGTCGATACCACGCTACCGCTCCGGCAATGATTGCGAGCACGATGAGCGCAAACACAATCCAGAACCAAAGCGAGTTCATGAGACCGCCTCCCACAGCATTCGCCGCTGCCGCCGTAAGTGCGGTGCTCGACGCGGCCTGCACGGCGGCGCTCGTGCTTGCGGTCGATGTTGCAGCAGCAAGCCGAGCGCCGGTTGTTACCGCCGCAGCCCCCGACACCGACGCGCTGACTGCAAGAGGCGCTTTCGCAGAGTGCGACACGGTTTGCGCGCTGTGCGTCGCAGTCGGCGTAGCTGCTGTGCTCCGAGATGAGGTGGTCGTTGCGGACTGAGCAGTTGCCGGTGTGCTGGTTGCTGCAACGGGGCGCGCGGAGGCAATCGTGATAACGGCCGCACCCTGCGCGCCTGAAAGCGCGTTTGTGCCGTTCGTCGCGTAAATTGCAGAACCGTTTGCGACAGCCAGGTGCGCAACACCCGCTGCCGTGGCGGTGAACGTAATGGTGCCGAGCAGCGTGCTGCTCGCAAAACCACCAGGATAGCCTGCGGACTTGATAATGGTTCCGCCGGTCATTTGGTCGTAGCCGCTACGGGTTACCGGAATCCAGGTTGGCGCAAAGGAGAACGCGGTCGGTGTGAGCAGGCTGCTCGAATACGTGAGCTGGCTCTGCACGGCCGCGACGGTTGCTCCTTGCGGATCAACCGAGACGGACACCTTTACGGTCGCGCCGGGCGACACCGATATGCTTGCTGGCGAGAAGGTAATGCTTGCCGCATAAGCCGGAAGCGCGAGCGCAAGAGCGCCAAGAATGGTTACGATTTTGAGCGTTTTCATGATGCTGTTCTAATCCGTGGTTAACTTCCCGTCCAGTTGCCGAGCAGGATGGCGAGGTCTGCAGCGTTGACAATACCATCCCCGTTAAGGTCTGCTTTAAGACCTTTGCCATGTGCGCCAAAGGCGGCCATCATGAGCGCGAAGTCGAGGAAATTCACCTGGCCGTCTCCGTTAAGGTCGCCTAGAATACCATTCGCACCACCGCCCGTTCCGGTCGTTGCACTCACCAAAACCGGAGTAGTCGGCTCGAAGTCGTAGGTGACTTGCGCAATGTCCGTACCGCTCTTTACCGCAACTACAAAGTCGTCGACATTGCCGGTGAAGTCGCTACCGATCCACTGGCCAGCTTTGAAGTATGTGCCGCCACTGATGCCGATGTTCGGGAAGTCCGCGAGAATCTGAGCCCACGTGCACGGGGAACCTTGCGCGCAGGTGGTTGTTACTTTGCTTCCCGCGTCGCTAAAGTACCAGTCGGCTCCGCTCGTGAGCGTATTCCACGTCTGCCACGTGTTGTCCTTCACCGTGTTCGTGTAGTACGGCTCGTACACGAGGCGGCCCTGATACGGCGTCGGTGTTCCGGTGCCGTTCGTATTGACGTCAAACTGGAGCGAGAGCGCGAGGTCGCTCGTACCAACCGAGCGGTAGGTTGAGTAGCTCAAGCTTGTAATTTCTTTGAGCGGAATACCGGCGAGGCCTACGGTCTCGAGCGCCGTGCGATGTCCAGCTGCCACCGAGATCTGCGCACTGCCGTTGCCCAATGGAGCCGTTGCTGGGCCACTCACGAAGGAGCCGAGCGAATCGTCGATGTTGTTGGAGGTATCATCCCAGAAGAACCAGTCGGTCGGGTGTGCGACCACATCCGCAGAACCTACCGCGAGATCCGCTGCCTGCACGGTAGTCGTCGCGTACGAGTAGCTATAGACCGTCGGTAGCACCGTGTAGACCGTCACCTTCACAACCGGACTCCAGGCGCTTTCATTGCCCTGCGCATCTTTCGCCATCACGTGGATGTAGTAGATTCCGGCTTGCGTTCCTGCGGTGACTATGTGCGCAGCCGTAAGCGACCCGGCGGTATATATCGGGTTTGCAAACGCGCCGGTGCTTGTCATCGCATCAGAGAGCGAGGATTGGTAGAGGTATGTGACGCCCGTGCCCGGCACAGCGGTCCATGACACCTGCGTAAGACCAGCTGTCGTTGTCGCACTATCGTTTACGGGCGACGTGATTACCGGCGCCGCGAGGCCGGTCGTGAACGTGTCTTCCGTGCCAGCATGCCACACACCGTTGACGTGTGCCCACGCGACAACGTGGTAGGTCATTCCCGCAACAATACTCGGCATCGCGCCGAGCACACCTCCTGAAAGAACGGCGTTTGTGACGAGTGAAGAGAGCAATGCGCTGAAATGCGTACCAGAAGCGATAGAGCCGAAATCGGATGTCGAGTACACGCCACTGGGGATCTCTGGGCTTGACGTACTGAAGGCGTTTCGAGAAACCCAGAACGAGTGGCCGTCCGCGTTTGCGGCACCGATCGTGCCATTGAGCGTTGCGTCGGTGGCGCTGACGCCGGTCGGCGTGTCCGTCGTTACAAACTCGGTCACAAGTGGCGCGGTCGTGAACTGTTCTACCACGCCCGGATACCACACGCCACCGACATACGACCAGGCTACGAAGTAGTAGGTCGTGTTCGGAGAAAGCCCTGAAAGCGTCTCATCGAATGGGCCACTTGCAACCACCCGCCCGAGTCCAGAGTCATGTGTCCAGCCAGTGTGCGGAAATTCCGTGACTGGATTTGAGCTTCCTACGAGTGATCCGATAGGCGTTGTCCCCCACCAGAACGACGTGTTATCCGCTACACTCGGTCCATTCGTGCCATTAAGCTTTGCGGTTGAGGCGCTGATGCTGGTTGCCGCATCCGTGGTCACTTTCGGCGCAGACGCGGTGGTGAAGCTCTGCTGCTGGCCGTGGTACCACTTCCCCCCGACATGCGACCATGCAACGTAATAGTATGTTGTGCTTGGCATGATTGCCGGCATGTTTGCGTGCACACCCCCTGTTGTAATTCCGTTCGTCGTAACGACTGAGAGCGGGTCGGAGAAGGACACATTTGCACCCACACCCGACAACACTGGCGTCGAATACACACCGGCCGGAATGTTCGAACTCGACAGGTCAATCGTGCTCGTCGAAACCCAGAAGGATTCCTGATCGGCAGCCAGCAGACCATTCGTGCCGCCTAGCATTGCGTCAGAAAAAGTAACGTCGGTCGCGGCGTTAGTCGTGACTGACGGAACACATGCCTCATTCCAGACGATAACGTTCCCATTCGTCGTAAGGTTCGCGAGAGACGGAGTAACGAGACTCGGGGTCGCTGCTGCTGCTGCCGCAAACGTCGAGCCTGTTGTATATCCTTCGAGCATATACGGCTTTCCGGTCGAACAGTCTGAAGCGACCACTGGGCTACTCGTGAGCTCTTGAGTTGAGTAACTGGCACCGAAACTCATAGGCGACGTGATCGCCTCGTATGCGATCGGACTATTGTAGCCCTTCGGCGAGAGCGTGTAACTGCCGCTACCAGTAGCGGGGGCGCCGGTCCATGACGACTTCATCGGAAACACTGCTGTCGCGGGTGAAGTACTGGCGGCAACCCCGTTAATGAATGCGTCGACCGTAACCGTCTCAGTGCAGGCTGCATTATTGCACCAGTCTGCATAGTGAACCGCACCTTGCGCAACAGTACCGCTCCCAGCATTCGTATCCGGAATACTTCCGTCATTTGACGTCGGGTCGTTCGGGCCGGTCGCGCTACCCCACCAGTTGTTCGTCGCATCGAGCACATGCTTCGTATCAAGGTTGCGAATACCGGCTCCAGTGAACTGGTTACCGTGGAGCGCGATCTGCGATGCATCGGTGATGTTGTTTGCGTCACACCAGTCGGCAGAGAACGCATACGAGTCGCCGTTGGCACCCGTTATGGTTCCGACTTTATTACCGTTAATCGTCACATTTTGCGGCACGGAGGCACTGTTGCAGGTTGGCGTTACCTCCATCGCATGCGCCCATCCGGCTGATGTGATGTTGTTGAATGCATTATCTGAGACGTTCACGCCGGAAACATCGCCCTGTACCATCAAGCCGTACGAGCCGTGCGCTTCACTATCCGCAATGTTTGCGAAAATGTTGTTCTTAATCGCGATATTGCTGATGGCCGGACCGGCGCTGTACACCTGAATCGCCTTGATGGTCGGTCCGCTATAGCTCGGGTCGGTAAAGGAAAGCCCGTCGACAGTGACGTCACTTGCGAACTCTTGCACTTGGCCCGTAAGCGCTGCTTCGGGGCCGCGCGTACCGGTGTTTGGATTAATGCCAGCGTTTGGGCCCTTGAGCGAAACCGGTTGATTGATAGTGAGGTTCTCGGTGTACGCGCCTGGTGTAACGAGCACCGTATCGCCGCTTGCTGCTGCGTTGAGCGCTGCCTGAATACCCTGGTTTGCAGTCGTCGCGATCCAAGTGTGCGGGAGGATGAAGATTGGACCAGCCCCGCCGACCGCAGCCGACGAGATTGTATCGCCAATCTTATTCTCGATGACTGCAAGCTGCGTCGGCGTTGCGCTTGCGGGACTCACACCGTCAAAAGTATTGCCGTTCGTTGCGTCAGTAGCTGTTGTACCACCGTTCCAGATGTAGAGGTCGCTGTTCTGGAAAGTCGTATTCGAGACTGAGCTTATGCTCGCAGATCCGTACGCCATTACGCCTGCATCTACAGGACTCGGCGTGTACTCAAGGTCTTTAATGGTGGTGCCGCTCACTGAACCCGTCACCGTGCCGCCACCCCGATTCCATACAAGAATGCCGTTCTGCGCTATCACTGCTGTTTTCCCTGCCCCGGTAATGCTGCCACCGGTTACCGAGAGCGAAATGGTATCACTGGCTCCACTTGTCGCGCCATTGCCATCAATAGCCTGGATGCCGTTTTTTTGGAAGCCACTAATATTCACGTTGTTGACTGCAAGCGCATGACTACCAGTCGTCGCATCGATGGCAATACCTTGCCCGGTCTGCGCGCCGCTTATAGTGTAGGTCCCCGTAATATTGCTATCGGCAATGGTGCCTGACGACGCGTTCCAGAAGACGATTGCATTGTTTACGCCCGACCCTACAGCAGCAGAGCTTACCGGCGTCGCATTTGTGGACTCTATCGTCATGCCCTGGATGGTAATATCGGTCGAATCGTTGACGAAGACTGAGGAATGCATGTCGACGTCGAACTTGTCTGGGATGCCGGTATCAATGAGCGCGCTGGGAGCAACGATCGTTTCGGCGGCTCCTGCGCCCTGGATAGTAAGGTTGGTTTTCCCATCTACAGAGAAACCATCAAAAGTGCCCGTGGCGACCTGAATCGTATCACCGCTACTTGCGGCATCGACGGCAGCTTGAATGGTCGAGAAGTACGTGCCCTGGGTCACATCTTCTACCGGGAGATTATTGCTCGCGTCTGGCGTCGGAGCTGAAAAAATCTGCCAGTGATTGCTACCGTCTGGTTCGCGGCCAGCAGATTCGCCTTGCGGGGGCGCCGTTATCACTGAGGTAGATCCAGCTACGACTCCGTATGTTACAGAATCCACAAGCGCAGCCGGGGTGCTCGTCCCGTACAGCGAAATGGTATCGCCCTTATTATTAAGACCCGTTACGTTTTGAACATAAAAGCCGTGCGGAGGGATTGTGATTGAAGCGGGGATAGTCGTCGTCGCCGTACCATCGGGCGTTGACCCGGAGAAGGTCAGGTTCTGAATTTTCCAGCCGCTAATGTCTACGCTTGCATTACTTCCATTATAGAGTTCAACCCACTCCGACCCGGGCGAAGAAGGATAGGAGACAAACTCATTAATAGTAATGGGATACGAAACTGCACTGAAATCAGCGTAGGCATTGAGTATGCGCCATCCGCCGAGTAGAGCAATGATACCGATTGATGCAACAGCAAGCGTACGTGCTGATAGCATCGAAGAGAGCGAGCGAGTCATATATCTATGTAGAGTGGCGGTGCCGTTACTGCTAAACCCTGGCCCCCGCCAGCGGTTGCTCAAATGGTCCTCCTTTATTAGACCCTTGTCAATGCGCCGAGGTGCGCAATACCGCGCCCCGAAGCCGGACGCATTATCCCCAGGAGCCCTTGCCTTATGGAACGAGTTCTGGCATACTTTGCCTACTCGCAGAGTATTCGAGCTTCGCCTTAAAAAGCGCATAGATTTCAGTTTCAGCGAGGTTACTCGTTCACTTCACTCCAGTACATGGATCAGCAGCAGCAGTCGTCGTCAGTACAGGGCAACAAGCTCTATGTCGGCGGCATCCCTTACCGCTCAACGGAAGATGACATCAAGAAGGCCTTTGAGGAGGCCGGCTCGGTCGTTTCCGTGAGCATTATCAGCGACCGTATGACTGGCCGCTCGCGCGGCTTCGGCTTCGTCGAGATGGCGTCCGAGGCGGAAGCCCAGGCCGCTATCGACCGCTGGGACGGCAAAGATTTCGATGGCCGCACGCTTTCGGTCTCCTTTGCACGCCCGCAGGGCGAGCGCCCGCAGCGACGCGAAGGCGGTTACGACCGTGGCGGCAGCCGCGGCGGTGATCGCGACAGTTACGGCGGCGGCAACTACGGCCGCGGCACGTACTAATTCGTCCGCTCAAAAGGAACCGCCCGCGCAAAGCGCAGGCGGTTCCTTTTAGTATTGTCTTATGGCAAACAAACCTTCCGCACGACACTTGCTGGCGCGATACTCCGAGCAGGCATGCACCCGCGCCGCCGCGCGGACTCGTTACGGCGAGTTACGCTGTGTTGCCGTAAACGCAACCATGTGATGGACTACATACGTGATTACAAAAGAAGTGCAGTGGCTACTCGAAGAGAAGTACCAAGGCGACCTGGACGCGCTGGGTTTTGCCGCAGACAAAGCGCGGCTCGCCCTAGGCGAGCCGCTTGCGTATGTCATTGGCTGGCAGCCCTTTCTCGGTCTACGCATCTACCTCGATTCGCACCCGCTCATCCCCCGACCTGAAACCGAGTGGTGGACCAACGAGCTGCTAGAGAACGCTGCGCTCGCGCCACTGTTTCTTGACCTGTGCGCCGGCTCCGGCGCCATCGGCTGTGCCGCGCTCGCGCGCCTTCCCCACGCGCAGGTCTTCTTCGGCGAGTTGGATTCTGCGCACGAACCGACCATCCGCAAAAATATACTGGAAAACGGACTCGACGCGTCGCGCGCAGACATCCGCATTGGCGATCTTTTCGAACCCTTCGCTGACCTGCGCTTCGACTATATCGCCGTGAACCCTCCCTACATTCCCCAAGGCCGAATACTGGCGGAGAGCGTCGCCGCGTACGAACCAGCTGAAGCGCTCTATGCTGGGCCAGAGGGCCTCGATTGTATCGCAAAAATCCTCGCGCACCTGCCCGAGCATCTCGCCCCAAACGGTCAGGCATGGATTGAGATTGACGAAACCCAAGCCGACACGGCGCTCGCGCTTGCTGCTAGCGCAAGACTCTCTGCACACGTGCTCAATGACCAGTACCACGTGCCCCGGGTCCTCGTGGTATCGTCTACCTGATGCAAACTCATCCGCTTGCTCCTACGGGCGGCATTTTGACCATCTTGCAGCCGCTCGCCGGCACGCCTGTGCACTCGCTCGCGCTCTGGACGCTTGGCGCTGGCGTAATCGTCTGGACGCTCTACACGCTCGTCATCGCATATCACTGGTTCCGTTACTCCCATGGATCAACAATAGCGGTCCCAGCGATTGCGACGCATCTTATTGTTTCGCTCTTCCTCGCCATGTACGCGTTTTCCGCCTTCCTGAACCTATGAAAGAATTTGACCTTGAGGAAGGCGAGCAGGTCGTCCGCGAAACGCGCAAGCACTGGTTTTTCTTTTGCGCCGAGCTCTTGCCCTACATACTATTTGCTCTCATTCCCTTCGCCCTCGCGCGCGTTTTGCGACTCTGGGCGCCTACGGCGTTCTACGCGCCGTACGTTCAGCCGAACGCGCCCTATATGCATGTGGTACTGGGGCTGTGGCTCCTCGCGCTTTGGACGAGCGCCTGGAGCACCTTCACGCTCTACTATCTTAATGTCTGGGTCCTGACGAACCGGCGCATTGTTGAGGTAAAGCAGCGGGGCTACTTTAACCGCGAGGTCTCCAGCCTCCTCCTCAGCCGCGTGCAAGACACCACGACCGATGTGCAGGGCGTGCTGGAATCGCTTTTGGGCATGGGCGACATCACCGTCCAGAGCGCCGGTGCGCTCGATAAGTTCCACATGCACGGCATACCTAACCCGGAACACATGCGCGACCTGATTCTCTCGACCGCGCAAACCGCTACCAAGGAGGAGCTCGCGACGGACGACGCTCAGGGTCTCTAGAAACGATTCGCGGCCTCCGTGGTAAACTAGGGCGGCATGGCTGAAAAGCTTTCAACGGAGCCCTATAAAGGCGTGCGCGATTTTTACCCTGACGACTGGGCGCGGCTGCAGGCGATGTTCGCCACCATTCGCAAGACCCTCACGAGCTACGGATACGAAGAGTACAACGCTTCCCCACTCGAGCGGGCCGAACTCTACGAGGCAAAGACCTCCGAAGAAATCGTCAGCGAGCAGACCTACACCTTCACCGACCGCGGCGAACGGCGCGTAACGTTGCGCCCGGAAATGACGCCGACCCTAGCGCGCATGGTCGCTGCGCGGCGGCGCGAACTCGCCGTGCCCCTGCGATGGTTTTCAATCGGAAACCGCTTCCGCTACGAACGTCCCCAAAAGGGCCGCCTGCGCGAGTTCTACCAGTGCGACGTCGACCTGCTCGGACTTTCTGAGGGCGAAGCAGATCTCGAAGTTATCATGCTGGTAAAAGCTGTCTTCGACGCCTTTGGCGCGGCCACTCAAGACTACCGGATTCGTCTGAATTCCCGACCCCTCCTCGCAGCTGCTTGCGACGCAGCCGGACTCAAGGGCGACTCCGTCCGCGCGTACATGCGCCTACTCGATAAGAAAGACAAGATGGACCCGGGAGCGTTTGCTCAGGCAGTCTCTGAAATTACGCCGAAAGACCCGCTTGCCGTTATCGCTGACGCAGGAAGCGCACCGGCCGTTGCTGCCGAAAAGGCGAAGCTGCTAGAACGCATTGCGCAGCTCCAAACGCGCGGCGTACTGAACGCCGAGTTCGATCCGACCATCACGCGCGGCTTCGACTACTACACCGGTGTGGTCTTCGAAGCGTACGACACAAACCCGGACAACCCGCGTGCACTGTTCGGTGGTGGCCGCTATGACCGGCTTGTTGCACTTTTCGGTGGCGACCCAATCCCTGCGGTCGGCTTTGCCATCGGCGACGTGACCATGGGCGATTTCATCGCTTCGCGCAACCTGCCGCTCAACGGAGAAACCGCGCGGCCACAGCTCTACATCGGCACGCCCGAAGCCGGCGATATCCCAGGTGCGCAGGCATTCGCACAGACGCTACGCGCGCGTGCTGGCCGCGTCTTCGTAAACCTCACCGAAAAGAGTCTCGGCGACCAAATTAAAGACGCGGCGCGGCGTGGTATTCCACTCTTCCTTGCGTACGGCAAAGACGAACTCGCGACCGGCACGGTCCGTGTGAAGCAACTTGCAACTGGCCAAGAGGAAGCCTTTCCCATAACGGACCTACCCGCGCACCTCGCCTCCGGTTCGTAAGCCGTCACGGCTCTTTGCTCCATGCGCGTCGTTACGTTCGACATTGAATCCATTTCAGACTCGGCTGTGCGCGGGCGTGTGGACGTTGCTGAACAAGAACTTACGATTGTCGCAATCCACGACTCTGCAACGGGCGAGCTTTCTTCCTACTCCCGTGAGGAGCTGCCAAAACTATGGCCGATCATTGAGCGTGCCGACGCGCTCGTCGGCTTCAATTCAGACTCATTCGACATTCCGCTTTTGAACCGCTACTACCCCGGCGACCTTACCCGCATCCGCTCGATCGACCTTCTTGTCGAGGTGCAGAAGGTGCTCGGCCGGCGCATCCGTCTGCAGTCGATAGCCGAGGGCACGCTAAAAGTTGGGAAAAGCGGCGACGGTCTCAAGGCGATGGAGTGGTGGCGCGAAGGCAAGTACGACCTCGTCCGCAAATACTGCATGGAAGACGTGCGCCTCACCCGCGCGCTCTTCGACTACGCGCTCGAACACAGCAGCCTTAAATACAAAGACCTGCGCACCGCGCGCGAAATAAAACTCGACACAAGCGCGTGGCTCGCTCCCGCGGAGTCCGCGCCCGTCCTTACGCACGCGCTCGGGTTATAATGCGCCCATGAACAGGAGCCTCACCATTCCGCTCGCGATTTTTTTCGCCGGAGTGATTGTTGCTGGTGCGGTGTACTTCACCTCTTCCCGGGCCGAACCGTCGACGAGTTCCGGCCAAGGAAACCCTGCTTTGGTTACGCCCGTAAGCGCGAGCGACCACATTCTCGGCGACCCCGCGGCTCCGGTAAAAATTGTCGAATACTCCGACTTCGACTGCGAGTACTGCCGCGCATTCGATTCAACGATGCACCAGATCGTCGCTACGGAAGGCACCTCAGGCAATGTAGCGTGGGTCTTCCGCGAGTTTCCGCTCACCGAAGTGCACAAAAACGCGCTGCAAACGGCTGAGGCAGCTGAGTGCGTCGCGAAGACTGCCGGCGAGCAAGCCTTTTGGAATTTTGAACAGGAGCTTTTTGCTAACCAACCCGCCGACCCGAGCCACTTCGGCGCGCTTGCGCAAAGCGCGGGCGTAACCAACAGCATATCCTTCGGCAACTGCCTTGCAAACGCTTCGACCACCGTCGACGCGCGCATCATGGCTCAGCGCCAGAACGCATTAGACATCGGTGCGCGCGGTACGCCCTACAGCGTCCTGCTTGCGCCAGGCCACGCGCCCGTCGTTATGGATGGCGCGTACTCGTACGGCGCGGTGAAGCAGCTAATCGATCAGGCCTTGGGGAACGGAAACTAGGACGCCGTTATTTCTTTTTTGGTGCGGCAAAAAACTCGAGGAGGCTATCGTATTCAGAAAGCGCGCCAGCGCGCCAGCGCCCGCTCAGAAGTTCCGCAAGTACTGCATCAAGCGTAGTCATAAACTCTTCGCGCATAGCTTCAGTAAGCATGACCGGATACTCTTCAAGCGTGTCCTCCGTAAGCTGCACGATACGACCGGAAACCGGCGCGCGGCCATTGCTGCGCAGGAGCACGTCGTAAAAAGCAATCTGCCGCTGAAATTTCTCTTTCGTCTCTTTATCAATGCTGCGCGATGTTTTAAAGTCGATAATGCACTCCCCTTCCGGAAGCGCAACGAGCGCATCGAGCGTGCCCTTGAGCACAACATCCTGGCCGCTAATTTTTTTTACCAGTGAAACTGTTTGCTCTACTTCGAGCGCCTCGTGCTCGAAGAACGGCTCGTGAAGTGCCTGTTCAAGAAGCGCGTGGCCGTGCGCTACGAGCGCATCAAACGCATCGCCGCGTGGCAGAAGCGAGCGCGCAAATGAGCGCTCGAGTGCGCCGCGCGCCGCAGTAGCGCGCGCCGCCGTTTTTCCTTCCGTCCGCAGGTACTCCGCTACGCCCGCGTGCACCGCATTCCCCGCTGCAATTGCGCGCGTTTCCGGTTCGCGTAAGCGCAGCACGCGCTTCGCAAAAAAAGTCGGCGGCGACTCGAGGTATTCATTGTACGCGGAGGGCGAGAGCCCGTCGTGGGTGAGATAGCGCAGCGTCAGATCTCGAATGAGCGCGGGCGCGTCCGGCACTGCGTGCAGAAGCGGTAACGGATCGGCGTCCACCTCGACCCGCTCAAGGCCTACAGGCAAAAGCGAGATTGGCGCCTGATCGCGGCCTTCGCCGTTAGAAAGCGCGTACGAGAGCACCAGCTCGTCCTTCGCGCGCGTAAGCGCGACGTAAAAAATCCGCACCAGCTCTTCGCGCGCGCGTGTGTAGTCAAACGGCGATGGTAGGAGCGCGCCCCTGCCTCGTCCTTCCCACTCGCCTTTCGTGAGCGCGCTCACGAACACGCGCTGGAACTCCATTCCCTTTGCTTTATGCGCAGTGATCACCGTCACAAAACCCGCACGCTGGGTGACACTTGCTTTTATGCTGCCGACCTCATGCTCGCGCGCCTTGTCGAATGCTTCCATGACGCTCCTAATGCTCTCGTTCGGTTCCCGCTCCACAAGTTCTTCAATATAGAGTATGAGCCGGCGCACGAGCGGTACGTCTTCTTCGAGCGCTTCGGCGTTCGACAGGAGGTAGGCCCGGGCACCGCTGTTTGCGAGAAGCACCGATATAAAATTAAGCGGCGGCATCTCGAGCGCCTGGTGTTGGAACGTCGTCACAAGCTGAGCAATCTGCGGAAACCGGTTTTCGAGCGCAGCCGCCCATTCGCGGTCGCTCGTGGTACGCAAAAAGAGCGCGCGCTCTGCAAGCGGCTCCTGCCACCAGGGGGCAAGGAGCGCGTCGCGCAGGGAGGCTATGTCGGTCGGGTCGACGGTCGCACGCAGGAGCGAAAGCAGCACGCGGATTACGGGACGGCCTTCGAGGTCGACGTCACCCGCGCGTAGCGTTGGTATGCCGCGCGCACGCAGGTGCGTAGCGAAGAGCTCCGCTGTTTTATTCTTGAGCGTAATGACGGCAACCTCGTGCGGCGGAACGCCCTCTTTAAGCGCGCGCTCCACAAGCGTCGCGACCTCGTCGCGTTCGGCGAGCGGGTCCTCTGCAGCAAGCAAGCGAATCTTCGCACCGGGGCCGCGCGCAGCGGTCAGCTCCACATGAGCGCCGGTACTTGAGGGCAACTCTGCCAGCAGTCGGTGAGAGAGATCGAGCACCTCCTGGTACGAACGGAAATTTTCCGATAGCGCGATCGTGCTCGTATGCGGGTAGCGCTCCAAAAATGCTCCGAAATGCGTAGTGTCGGCCCCTTGGAAACCGAAAATAGCCTGCTTCTCATCGCCCACCACGAAAAGATTCGGGTGGTCATCGAATGCGAGCGCATCGAGCAGCGCGTGCTGCAGCGCGTTCGCATCCTGGTGCTCGTCAGCAAGCACATACTGGTACTGCTCCTGCACGTCCGCGCGCAGTGCGTCGTCGCGTCCAAGCGCATCGACGACGATGCGTAGTACGTCGGTAAATCCATAGAGCCCGCGTGCATCCTTTTCGCGCCGGTACGCTTCAATGAGCCGTATCGCTTCTCTTCCCTTCTCAAGCCGCGCGCGCTTCTGCTCTCCCTCTGGTTTTAGGTCGCCGACTGCCTTGTCCTTGGTCGCGCGCGCGTAGCGCAGCGATGGGTCGTCCTCGATGCGTCTTGCTTCGCTGTCGAGCCACGCAGCATACGCCTCAAGCGAAAAGCACTCGCGCACCAGGTTGTCCTCGAGCTGTTTAAGGTCTTTGAGGTAATGAAAGAGTGAGCGCGGCGTCTGCAGAAGCGCCGAGGGATGCTGTTCGAGCACGTCCCGCCAAAGCAGTACGTGCTCGACCTCGCCCATTTGCCGCCTATCAGCGAAATCCGGAAAGGCCTCCGGATAGCGCTTGAGCACTTCGTCGGCAAAGCTGTGGAACGTGTAGACGCCCACCGCGCGCGCCGCCTCCTCGCCAATAAGCGCCTCGAGGCGCTTATCCACCGTGCGCGCGGCCGAGTCGGTAAAGGTAAGCACGAGGATCTCGTCGGGCTTGGCGCCCGTCTTGAGAAGGATATTCGCCACCCGCAAGGTGAGGATGCTCGTTTTACCCGTACCCGGGCCGGCAAGCACCATGACCGGCCCCTCGACCGTGTCGACCGCGCGCTTCTGCTCTGCATTGAGCTTTGCGTATGCCTCCTCAAAAGCCGCCGAGGTCTTCATTCTTTCTAGTGTACGGGAAAGCGGCTCGCTATGCACTCGAAGATGCCACTACCGCTTGCGAGATATTTAGCACTGCGTATAGTAGCTCTATTGGCGCCATAGGGGCGCCAATACGACTTCCACCACAAGGGGAAATCGCGTGCGACAGCAGCAACCAGCTCTTTTGTATTCCATTTCAGATCTCCCGCTGTACAAGGAACTCGAGTCCCTGCACCGTATCCATTTCCCGGATCAGGCGTTCGCGTTTCTCGGCAGCACCTTTGAAAGCGGCGTGTCGAGGGACCATGAGGACATGGCAGCACTGCTTCCCACCTCTCGGCTGCTCCTGCGCTGGGTCAACATGAACGAAATGACCGAGCGCAAGATCATCCCCGCACTCAAGCGCGGGGCGTACAGTGCGTTGTTTATCCACGAATACGGCCGCGAGGCCTATCACGCTGCAATCCGGTTCGGGGCCTGCCCGCAGACGCTCGGCTTCCACAAGGGCCTGGTGCGGAGCCGTATCCTCGAACAGGGAGGGGTTGCGCCGACCGCATACATTGCACGGAAACCCCTCGAGCCGTACCTGGCTGCGGCCGACGCAGCGTATTGCGACGATGGGACGCAACGCATTCACCACCTCACCGCCATGACCCTTGAAGAGGAGCTCACTGAAACCGTTTCCTTCCTGAAGGCCGATATACCGGAACAGCGCAAACTGCTGCTCCGCGCGGCAGCGTAAGCGCCTGACTGAAGGAACTGACCCGCTAGCAGCTTTGCTAGCGGGTCTTCCATTTATCCTCACAATGATATGTGTTCGACGATTACAAATCCGTACCCGAATACGAAAGGCCAAGGCTTTTGTTGCAGAGGGGAAAATCAGGAACGATGTTGCCAGGGCCGAGTTCGCCGAATAGCGGCCAGTTCATAAATGACGGATCGGAAACCGCAAGCCGATCGATTTTGCCCTGCGCGTCGAGGCGCACGAAATCGATTACCGCGCCGCGGAAGCTTTCCGCCCACCCGAGCGCGTCGCCTTGCTTGATCGTAACCGTAGACACAGCACTGCCCTCTGGCATCGAAGCGAGAGCCGCACGAATAAGGGCGAGGGACTGGGTAACTTCACGCGCGCGCACCTTGAAACGAGCGGCTACATCGCCGGCCGGCTCGGTCACTACCGCAAAAGGAAGTTCTGCGTACGCAGCGTACGGATGGTCGCGGCGCACGTCAGCCGGGATGTTGGAACCGCGGGCGCCGATACCGCGGGCGCCGTAGGCGCGCGCGGCTGCTTGCGAGAGCACTCCCGTCGTTTCGAAACGCTCCATCAGCCCGTCGCTCTGGAATGCGATATTCAGAATCGTCTTGAGTTCGCGCTCGGTTTTCTCTAGCTGTGAACGCAGCTGCTCCTGCGCGTCTTCTTCGATATCGTACGCGCCACCAAGCACTATTGCGCCGCGCAAATACCGATGCCCGACGAGTGACTCATAGAGACGGCGTAGCTCCTCGAGCATGCGAAAACCCTGAGCGGCCATAAAAGTGAAGCCGGTGCCGTTCCCCGCCATGTTACCGATGTCGAACACGTGCCCGCTGATCCGCTCCAGTTCACTCCAGACGACCCGCAACCGCGCGGCGCGCGGCGTGATGGTGTGGCCCACCGCGCGCTCAACCGCTTCCGCATAGGCGAGGGTGTGCCCCACGACCATGTCGCCTGAAATCCGTTCAACAAACCGCATCGCTTCCTCGGGAGTCTTCCCTTCCACCAGTTTTTCGACGCCCTTATGCGTGAAGAAAAGCTTGCCTTCAAGCGCGAGAATGCGTTCGCCGCGCACGTTAAAACGGAAATGGCCCGGTTCAATGACCCCCGCATGGATGGGCCCCACCGGAATTTCGTAGATCCCCTTCCCTTCGACCTGATGCATCGGGTACGGCTCTTTCGCCTGCGCCAACTTGGTATTCCAGGCAAAGTCCTTGCGCAGCGGGTAGGTACCGACCGGAATATTTTCGTGATGCATGAGCCGACGCCAATCGGGATGTCCTTCAGCAACGATACCGAACTGGTCTCCCATGAGCCGCTCGTACCAATGCGCCGCCATAGTGGTACGCGTCAGTGAGGGATACGCCGGCGCGTCCGCATCAAGCGCGGAGCTTAGCGTAAGAAAGCCCGAGCCCGCTAGCGAGAACACCGCATGCACCGCAAAGCCAGCACCCAGAGCGCGCTCGTCGGTCGCATACATGAACGCAAGTGGGACATTCGCTGCCGTAAGCGCCTGGGCGCGCTCGGCGAGTTCAGCAGAAGGAATTTCAACGACGCCTCCTTTACTGCGCACAAAACCCAGTTGGGAACAGAGCTGGTCGATGTTCATACTTATGAAAGCGATGACGCGATTCGGCTGATAATGGGGAACGCATACCCAGCAAAGAGCGCGATACCGAAAAGCAGAATCAATCCTGCATGCAGCGCCATAGCGGTATGCGCGCTATTCCACCGCTCGCCCTCCGGCGAAACAACCTGGCTCGGAAGCTCGGCGCGGCTGAAAATGAACGGGAAAAACGCGCGGGCAAAACCGGTAAAGACGAGCACAAGGGCAACGGCGATCGCTACAAAAAGATATGCGTGCTGCATAACCGCAGTCGCCATAAGCAGGTACTCGCTCATAAAAAGCGGCGACGGCGGGACAGCAAGGAGCGCGAGAAGGCCGAACAGGAAAAATCCGCCCGTGTACGGCAGCGCGCGCACAACCCCCCACACACGTTCGAACTTCGTGCTCTGAAAGCGCAGGAGCACGTTCCCTGCTCCGAAAAAGAGAAGCGGTTTAGCGAGCGCGTGGCCAACGAGGTGGATAATCGCAATGATTGCTCCCGGAACTCCGAGACCGAGCGCAAACACGGTAAGGCCCATGTGCTCGATGCTTGAGTAGGCGAGCAGGCGCTTGTAGTCGAGCTGCACGAGAATGAAAAGCGCCGACACGACGGTCGTAAGCGCGCCAAATGCGAGAAAGAGCGTCTCCGTGTACTGCGTCGAGCCAAGCGCAGCGTCTACGAGTACCCTGTACCGCAAAATCGCAAACAGCGCGGTCGTGAGGAGAATGCCGGAGAGCATGCCGGAGATCGGAGAAGGCGCGCTCGAGTGCGCATCAGGCAGCCACGCGTGCATCGGTACCAATCCGACCTTCGTGCCAAACCCGACGAGCACGAAAGCAAACGCAAGGCGCATGAGCGCGGGCGGAAGTGTCGACGCGCCGTGCAGCAGCGCGGAGAAATCAAGTGCGGCAAACCCACTCATCCCAACGGATGCGGCCGCTGCATACACGAGCATGACCCCCATAAATCCAAGTGCAATCCCCATCGAGCAGAGAATCAAATACTTCCACGCCGCTTCGAGCGATCCGCGCCGCGCATAAAACGCAACGAGCAGAGCAGTAGTAAGCGTCGTCGCCTCGAGCGCCACCCACATAAGACCAAGGTTGTTCGAAAGCACGACGAGAAGCATCGAGCTCACAAAAAGCGCGGCGAGAGCTCCGTAATGCCGCGCTTGCCGCGCGGTGATAACGCCCTCGTGCGCTTCGGTCGAGAGGTACGATATGCTCGCGATTGCCGCAGTCCAACCCACAAAGCTGATGAGCACGACCATGAGCCCGGCGAGCGGACTGAGGTACCAGACTGCCCCGGCAGTGCCGGACGCCGCAAATGCCTGTATCGCGACGGCAATACTGAGGCCGAATACCGCCGTGCTTCCCGCGGCGCTCGAGAGCGCCGCGCCGCGCGCCGAGCGCGTAAGGAACGGCACAAAGGCGCTCAACAGGCTGACGCACACAAGAAGGGTTGGAATCATGGGTTTGTGCTTATCCGATAAGCTCGTGCAAATAATCCGTAGCGAGCGACGCATGTTCTCGCTGTGCGCGGAGAGCAAAGGCAACGAGGAGCACGAAGAAAATTGAAAGATCAAACAGCACGCCGAGCTCGATGAAAAGCGGAAGGCCTCCCGTGAGCGCGAGCCCGAGCGTAAAAACCCCGTTCTCTACCACGAGAAAACCGAACCCGAGCCCGATCATATCGCGGCGCGTCATAAGCATGAGGAACCCAGTCAGAATAAGTGCGATGGAAGCCGTAAGTCCGACATAGGAAGCTCCGGAGGCGAGCGCAAGCGATTGCGCGACAAAGCTCGAAAAGAGAATCGCAGTAAACGCTGCGAAGGAGAGCAGCGTCGGGCGTACAAACGCCATCAGCCGCTCGCTCGAGCCGTGCGCGCGCACAATGCGTACAAACCAGTACGGAATAAGTAGCACTTTAAGCACGAACGTAAGACCCGCAACCACGTACGCCGCAGCGTCTCCATACGCAATCGCGAAGAGCGCCGCCGCAGCCGAAAGCAGCAGCGCCTGAATCGCATACAGCGAGGCGAGCGAGGCGAGCCGCATGCGGCTCGCCATAAGGAAAGCCGCGAGCATCGCTCCGAGCAGGCACAAATGAATGAGGAAAAGGGGTTCCATAGATTAGAAGATGCCGCGCTGCAGAAGAACGAGTGCGAGACCGGCGAGCGCCACAAAAAATGCAAGCGAAAAATACTCTTGCATTCGATAAAAACGCATCTTCACGATCATGGACTCGATGCTCGCAACCGTGAAAGCCGCGAGTAAGAAGCGGACAGCATACCAAACGACCGCCCAGAGCGGCGACGCTCCAGCGTGCACCAACCCAAACGGCAGCACGAGCGCGAAGAGAAAGAGCGTCGTTACCAATAGCTTCACCGCCGATGCGTATTCGAGAAACGCTAGATACGGGCCCGAATACTCAAGCACCATCGCTTCGTGCACCATCGTGAGTTCAAGGTGCGTCGCGGGGTTATCAACCGGGTAGCGCGCGTTCTCGGCAAGTACGACGAGCAACAGCGCGCCGAACGTGAAGGCGAGCGGCAATACGCCTGCTTCCCACGGCGTGCTCGCACTGTGAGCAAGCATGCCGTCGAGACTCCAGACCCCAGCAGCGCTCGCGATTGTCGAGAGGCCCAAATAGAGCGCGGGCTCTACGAATGCCGCAAGGGTCATCTCACGACTCGAGCCCATGTTGCCGAAGGTGCTCGCCGCATCCATGCCGCCCAGCACGAGCCACACCGAACCGAGCGCGAACAGCCCCCCGATGAAAAAAAGATTTGAGAGCGGTTCGGGGATCACCCCGTAGGCAAAGGTAGGAACTGAGAATGCCAGCAGCACCGCAACGCCCGCAACCACGAAGGGCACCGAGCGGAACACCCACGAGCTGTAGCGTGTAATGGTCATCTCCTTAGCAAAAAGCGACCAGAGCGAGACGTACGGCAACCACGGCGGAGCGCCGCGGCGATTCTGGAACCGTGCCTTGAAAAAGCGCACGAACCCAACCATAAGCGGCGCAAGTGCAAGCGTTGTACTGCCCTGAAGAATAAAAAGCATAGCGGTCATAGCGCGTAGAGAATCACACCGATAAGCGTTAGAAACACGAGCGCAAGATAGAACTGCACTGCGCCATTCTGCAATCTGCGCACGAGAGAGGAGAGCGCAAGTGTCGCCTTCCCCACCGGCCGATAGAGCCACGCTTCCCAAAAAGACTCCGTCGTCCAGGAAAGACGGCGCGTTGCTATCCAAGGATTAGTGCTCACTACCGGTTCGGCAACCATTTGCTTTTGTGCGAGCACGAGAGAACGGAAAAAGAACCGAATTGGCGCCGAAAATCCGGTCGCCGTGTACTGCATGCGCGGCGTAAGGGGGGTGCCGCAGTCCCAGGTATCGGTAACGCGTATGCTTCGACGAGCGAACGTGCGATACACAGCGGCGACGATCACAAGGGCGAGCACAAGCGCGAGCAAGGCAATTGATGCGCTCATAGCGGCTCCAGGCACCACAGTGCTCACAAGCGGAAGCTGCAACACCTGCGTACGCGGAAGCTGAGAAAGATACGGAAACGCGAAGAGACCTGAGAAAAGCACAAGCACTGACGCCACGAGCGGTGGCAGCGTAAGTGAACGCGGCATGGGCGAGACGTGCTCGGCCTCGCTCGTGCGAGCGCGTCCAAGAAACGCAACGCTGAAAAGCTTAATAAACGCAAAGACGGCGAGCCCGCTCACGAGCGCCACGACTGCAAGCACGAGGGCGCCACCAAGAGCGACCGCGGGTGCGCTGTTCGCTAAGCCGAGTGCTAGAGACTGCAGAAGGAGCCACTCGCCGAAAAAGGTCCCCGTGGGCGGCAGCGCTGCCGCGGAGAGCGCGAGCGCAAGAAAGACGACCGAAAAAAGCGGCCACAACCGTGCGAGCCCGCCGAGACGGTCAAGGTCGCGCGTGTGCGTCTGCGCAACAACCGCACCGGTCGCCATAAAGAGTCCTGACTTGAATAGCGAGTGATTCAGCGCGTGAAGCGCGACAAAGCCC
>JAJZPB010000018.1 GCA_021811365.1 bacterium | reverse complement strand
AGACGGGTCGACGCCGAGATACACGGTTCTCGGGGAAGCGAATATTTCCTCAGGTGGTGCGGAGTGGTGCTCGATCAACCCGCGGGCTTTCAGTTCTTCTGCCAGGTTCATGGCCAGAATATAGCACGAAGCCGCGCCGCCCGAGGGGCGGCGCGAACCCAGCACCTTTAGTTATGTTGTCTGCGCAAAGCCGCCGGCCTGGATTTCCCAGAGTTTCTGGTACAGATTACTCCCTTGCGTGAGGAGCTCCTGGTGCGTGCCAGCGTGCACGATATTGCCCTGCTCGAGTACTTCGGTAGGTGAGACTTTCCTCTTGCTAGGCGGAGATTGACGCTGCGCATACATAAGCCCGAAAGAAGTGTCGTTGCTAGAGAAAGAAGAAGAGCGCAGCGATGGGTGCGATAAACCACCAAAAAAAGTACTTAGTGGGGGCAAAGAGCGAAGTGATGGTCGTACTAAAATGGTACACGCGGCTGACCGCGAAGAGGTGGAAGCCGAATGCGAGCAGCAGTGCGGAGCTAAAGAACGAGAGCGCAAAAACTGCAAACGTAGAGAGGTGCACGAAGTCGGTCTGAATTACGCGTCGCAGTACGAGGTAGAAACCGAACACAAAGGCGGCGTAAACGAGCGCGTGCGAGCCCGCGTCTATACTTGCTGTCGATTTGGGCAGATACGAAAGATAGGGGGAAAGTGCATAGAGCGCATACCCACCGTAGAGACCAATAATCAAGCAGACGAATGCTGCCTTGCCGACAACGCGCGCAAAGGCAAAAAAGAGGGCGACGAGCACAATAAGCGCGAGAACCGTGCTCGTCGCAACCCACACCGAAAGTGCGGTGTGGGTTGCCAGACTCGTTACTCCGCCAAGGCTAGTCGCAGCAGCATTCATACTGCTCATCATAGCGGTATTCAGTGTCCATCGGGACCTCTTATGCACACGCGCTATAAACCTTCGCCCTGTAGCTGCTTGATTGCCTCCCTGGCCTTGCTCGAGAGCTTTTGTGGTAGTGCTACGGTGAGGCGGATGAGAAGATCGCCCTGGCGACCATCGAGCGGCACGCCACGCCCACGCACGCGCAGTAGTTCCTCGGTCTGCTTCATAACGGGCACTTTTATCTCAAGCGTCTTCCCATCTAGAGTTTGGATGGTTACGGTGGTACCCACTAGCGCGTCGGTGAGCTTTACGGGGAGATGCATAACCAGCTGCGCGCCTTCGCGAGTAAAGTCGGGATGCGGCTTTACGTGTACTTTCACATATAGGTCGCCCGCAACGCCTCCGCGAATGGCCTCGCCACGTCCTGGCATGCGTATCATCTCGCCGTTGTCGATGCCCGCTGGGACCGTAATCACCACTTCCTCTTCTTTGCGATGCACGCCTTTGCCCTTGCACTCCGGACATTTTTCTTTCGGGATTTTTCCGGTACCCTCGCAGGTTGGGCAGACGCGCACGTTTGTGAACTGACCGAGAATGGAGTTACGTGTCTCGTGGACGCGACCTGCTCCGTTGCAAGTAGCGCAGGTATCAAGTGTGGTCCCCGGTTTGGCGCCGCTTCCATGACAGAGGTCGCAGGTCGATACCTTCCCAAGCAGGACAGTACGCGAGGTTCCGAAGATTGCATCCTTAAACGGCAGCTCTAGGTCGATAGAAATGTCGCGTCCGCGCGGCGTTTGTGTGCGACCGCCGCGGGTCCCAAAAAAATCGCCAAAGATATCTCCAAAGTCGAATTCTACATTCCCGCCGAAGCCTTGCTGGAATTGAGAGAAGTCAAATCCCCCCGCGTTCCCGCTTGGTGCCCCACCCGCGAAGGCTTGTCCGTAGGCGTCATATTCGCGTCGCCGTTTTGCATCGCTTAGAACCGAGTAGGCTTCCGTAATCTCCTTAAACTTCGCCTCATCCCCTCCTTTGTCCGGGTGATGTTTTTGCGCAAGTTTGCGGAACGCTTTTTTTACGTCTTCTTGGCTTGCTTTACGATCGATGCCCAGTACGTTGTAGTAATCTTTTGCCATAGTTATTGAGCAGTATACTCGCACTTTTTGGAGGCGTAAACGTTCATTACGTATGATTCACGCCCAGGTCTGCGCGCGCTTTTTCAGACAATAACCCCGACTGTGCCCGTTGCAGTGGATTGGTGGTATTCGGTTCGCTGTGAGCGCTGCACTCCGCGCTGGAAGCGGATTCCGAGATTTTATTTCTCTTTAAACTCCGCATCAGTAGCCCCCGATGCTGACGGGTCCTCGCCTCCTTGCGGTGTCTGTCCTTGGTTTTTCATCATCGCTTCTCCAATTTTCGAGAGCGAAGTCGAAAGCAGCTCAGTGGCGCTCTTGATGCGGTCCGCATCCTCGCCGTTAAGTGCTGTCTTGAGGTCTTCGATTTTATCCTGGATCTCTTTAACGACTTCAGGGGTAACCTTGTCGCCGTTTTCTTTCACGGCTTTTTCGGCAGTATACGCTGCCTGTTCGCCCACATTGCGCGCCTCGATAAGTGCTTTGCGCTTCTCGTCGTCGGCGGCGTGCGTGTCCGCATCGGCCTTCATCTTCTCAATGTCGTCTTTGGAGAGCCCGGTTGAGCCCTCAATACGGATGCTCTGCTCTTTTCCGGTCGTTTTCTCTTTCGCCTTTACGGTGAGTATGCCGGACGCATCGACGTCGAAGGTTACCTCGACCTGTGGCATGCCGCGCGGTGCTGGTGGAATGCCGTCAAGCATGAAGCGTCCGAGCGACTTATTATCGGCGCTCATGGCACGTTCGCCTTGGGTGATGTGAATCTCGACCGATGATTGGTTATCGGCTGCGGTAGAGAAGGTCTGCGTGCGGCTTGTAGGAATGGCGGTGTTACGTTCGACAAGCTTAGTCGCAACGCCGCCCATGGTCTCGATCGCAAGCGAGAGAGGAATAACGTCCACTAGAAGTATGTCTTTCACGTCACCTTGGAGGATTCCAGCTTGAATGGCTGCGCCTATCGCTACCACCTCGTCAGGATTTACGCTCATGTTCGGCTTCTTGCCGAAAAACTGCTCCACTGCCTGCTGGATGGCGGGCATGCGCGTTTGTCCTCCTACGAGAATAACTTCTTCAATGTCGCTTACTGTAAATGGCGACGCTTCCATAGCGCGTTTCGTGATAGCGAGCGCGCGATCCACGTATTCGCGCGCAAGCTCGTCTAGCGTTGCTCGCGTTAGCTTCACCAGCAAGTGCTGGGGACCCGCATCGGTAGAGGTTATGAACGGAATATTTACCTCGGTTTCCATTGCACTGCTCAGCTCGATCTTTGCCTTTTCAGCCGCCTCGTCGAGGCGCTGGCGCGCGAGCGCGTCGCTACGCACGTCAATGCCGGTCTGTTTTTTGAATTCGTCCGCAAGCCAGTTAATGATCTTTTGATCAACGTCCTTTCCGCCGAGGTGCGCGTCACCGTCGGTGCTCTTCACTTCGATGACGTCATCGCCTACTTCGAGGATTGAGATGTCAAAGGTACCGCCACCAAAGTCAAATACGGCAATTTTCTCGTCTTTCTTCTTGTTAAAACCGTATGCAAGCGCAGCCGCGGTTGGCTCGTTGATGATGCGCTTCACGTCGAGGCCCGCTATCTCGCCAGCAGCCTTTGTAGCGCTGCGCTGGTCGTCGTTAAAGTATGCAGGCACCGTTATGACGGCTTCGGTAATTTTCTCTCCCAATTTTGCCTCTGCATCAGCTTTCAGCTTGCCGAGAATCATCGCGGAAATCTCCTCCGGGCGGTACCACGCGTCCTGGCCGTTTTTCTGTCCCATCTTTACCTCGATACCGCCGTTGTCAGCTTTGCGCATTTCAAATGGCACCGCCGCTTTGTCCTTCTGGACTTCCGGCTCGTCGAACGAGTGGCCGATGAAGCGCTTGATCTGGTAGATCGTGTTGAGCGGGTTCGTAACCGACTGGCGTTTCGCGAGCGTGCCGACAGTTCGTTCGCCGTTCTTACCGACCGCGACGATCGAGGGCGTTGTACGCGCCCCTTCAGCGTTCTCGAGGACACGCGGCTCGCCGCCTTCTACTACTGCCATTGCAGAATTGGTCGTACCCAAGTCTATTCCGAGAATTTTTGCCATAGTTAAAAAAGATTACTTAATTATTTTACGCGTATTGCGCGTCTATGCAACTAGTGGACGAAGTACACGCGCACTTTGGCAGGGCGGACAACCGTTTCGCCGATCTTCCAGCCTTTCTCAAGTACGGCGGAAACGGAATCACTCTTTTCGGATTCCTCCGTTACGTCCTGGCCGAGCGCTTCGTGCAGTAGCGGATCAAACTGTTCGCCCTCGTTCCCAAAGGCAGTAAGACCGAGCGCAGAAAAGCCGTTCTCAAGCTGTTTTACGATACCCGCGAATCCCTCGGGTATGTCGCCATGTTCCTTAGCCCGATCGAGCGCATCAAGCGCTGGAAGCAGCGCCTTAGCAGCCGTTACAACTCCTCGTTGACGCTCCGTCTTTTTTTCGTCGTCAAAACGCTTGAGGGCATTAACGTAATCCGCCTTAGCGCGCTGCCAGCCATCAAGGTGCTCTTGTTTCAGAGCGCGACACTGCTCGAGCTCTGCCCGGAGCTTCGCTATTTTCCCTTCCGTTTTCACCTCTGCTTCCGGATCGTCCGGATCAAATGCGATATCGTCATGTGCTGTATCTGTCATATACCCACTATGCCGGAAATGAAAGCAGGAGTCAAAAAGATACAAGGCCCGAAGTGGGCCTTGTATCGGTTAGCGTTTAGACCACTGCTTGCGTTTTCGCGCCTTCACAAGACCCGGCTTCTTACGCTCCTTTGCACGCGGGTCGCGCTTCAAGTGCCCTGCAACTTTAAGGGAATGCCGCAAACCGGGTTCTACTTCGGAAAGCGCGCGCGCGAGCGCGTGGCGTACGGCCTCAGCTTGTGCGGAAATACCTCCCCCTTCGACGTGCGCAGATGCAGAGTACTGCTGGCTCGTCTCGGCGACGTCAAATGCTTCGAGTGCCGTACGTGCACGCTCTTCAGTCTTAAAATATTCCTTCGCGCCCTTGCCGTTAATACGCAACGAACGCTTTTCTGCTGGCGTGATGCGAATGCTTGCGATTGCCGTTTTGCGCCGACCGACGGCAGTAGTGTAGATGAGTGCCATAAAATTATGCTTTAACGACGAGGTTCTTCATACGCGGAGCGCGAAGTTTATTGCGCGGTATCATTCCATCGATAGTTTTTCGGACAACCTCTTCGATACCCCTTTTCTCAATCATTTCGTCCATGCGGGTTTCGCGCAGTCCTCCCGGATAGCCGGTATAGCGTGTGTACACTTTTCCCTGTTTACGACGCGTCGTTAGGTGCAATTTGTTCGCATTTTCCACAACGACCGTAATCGGGTGGGCGCGATTCTTGGCGTACTGTGCCGAGCGCTTGCCGAGAAGCGCATGCGCAGCCTCGCTCGCGACGCGGCCAAGCGTGCGATCGGTGGCGTCGATCGTGTAGGTATCCGTTTTTTCCTGCGTGGTAGTACTCATGGTCTCGTTACCCAGTATACATACTAGACGAATGCGATATACGCAAGCTCTCGGGCATCATTTGCACCACGAAGAGCGCGCTTTACGATGCGCGTATACCCGCCCGCGCGAGTAGCGTAGCGCGGCGCAAGGGTGTCAAAAAGCTTTTTTACTGCTGCGTCATCGCCAAGACGGGCTTTAGCCAGGCGCCGGCTTGCAACCGTGCCCCGCTTCCCGTACGTAACGAGTCGCTCAACGACAGGACGAAGCGCTTTCGCTTTTGCCTCTGTTGTGGAAATGCGTTCCTCAAGCACAAGCGAGCGTGCTAGCGAACGCATCAGTGCGGTGCGCTGATTGCTCGGCCTGCTAAACGTTCGTGCTTTGCGTGTGTATGCCATGATACGAAACTATCCCGCTAGTCTGCTTTAAGAGACAGCCCGACTGCGGCGAGCGCATCCATAATTTCGCGTACCGCCTTGTCTCCAATGCCATCAATATCCTTAAGAGCGCTGGCGGTCTTGCGCGCAAGCCCGGCAGCGCTTTTGATGCCCGCCTCTTCGAGGGCCGACGCGATACGCGCTGGCAGCTCGAGCTCGGAAAGCTTAAGTTTTGAAGGGTCTGTCCCCTTCACGGCTGTCGATACCGTCTCGGATTCGGCCGTTTCAAGCGCGTGCTCTGCGGTTGCTGCGTTTCCTCCATCCTGAAAGCCGACAATGGCAGTAAGTTGGTGGATCATCGTTTCAATCGAGCGCTCAAGAGCTTCGCGAGGAGCGATGGTGCCGTTCGTTTCGATAAGGAAACGCAAGCGGTTGAAGTCCGTGCGGTCACCGACGCGCATGTTTTCCACTTCGTAGTTGACACGGCGTATCGGCGTGAATGTGGCGTCAAGCGCGATGGTGCCGATATCCGCTTTTCCTTTGGTAAGCACTTCGCGCGGCACATAGCCCAGTCCGCGCTCAATGGTCGCCTCAAGCACCAGGCTTGTTTTCTCCGAAAGTTCAGCGATGTGCTGGTCCGGGTTCGCAATCTCCACCTGACTCGGAAGCGAAAAGTCTTTTGCAGTAATAGCGCCTGCCCCCTTAGCAGTAAGCTTGATAGCCTGAGGTTCGTCTCCGTGGAGCACAAAGTGAACTCGCTTAAGGTTAAGGATTAGCTCCATAACAGTTTCGCGGACGCCTTCCATCGACGCAAATTCATGCGGTACGCCGTCTATGCTGATTTGAGTGACCGTAGCGCCGGGAATAGACGATAGGACTATGCGGCGAAGCGAGTTGCCGAGCGTATGCCCATATCCTGGATAGAGCGAGTCGATTTCGTAAACGCCTTGGTTGCCTTCCTCAGAAACGACGCGCGGCTTGCTCGGAAGTGTGATGTGGTATTCCATAACTCAATCTTGTTACCAATCTGATAATAAATTAACGCGAGTAGAACGAAAGCACCGCACTCAGATCGCCTGCCGGATCAGCTGATGCGGCATTGGGCACTTCACCCACGCCTCCCTCCATTGACTTCGGGTTCCACGAAAGCCATGACGGAAGTTGCCGTTCGAGGAAACGGTCCCCAAAATCGGCGAGCATACCGTGCTCCTTCGAGCTCTGACGAATTGCAATTCGGTCGCCTTTTGAAACAGCTGCCGAAGGAACCCGTGTTTTTTTGCCGTTCAGCATAACGTGCCCGTGCGCAACCATTTGACGCGCAGCTCGGCGCGTCGGTGTAAGCCCGAGACGCCAGACGACGTTATCGAGGCGAAGCTCAAGCAGTTCGTGAAGACGGTCCGTTGGCTTCGCACCTTTTGCTGCGAGCGCCTCGCGTACGTAGTTGCGGAACTGGCGCTCCTGCAGCCCGTACGTAACCCGAACCTTCTGTTTTTCTAGCATCTGTTTGCCGTACTCGCTCGTACGACCGCGACCGCGGCGTTTATTTTTAGCGCTACGTTCTGCGGAGAGTGCAAATTTTTGCGTCTGCGCCTTCTCAAAAACGGAAGGACCGAGACGTTTAGCAATTTTGTATCGTGGGCCGGTTTTCATAGTTCAAGATCAGTTAGCCACGGCGCGGTTTTGGAGGCCGCGGTCCGTTATGGGGAACAGGCGTACGGTCTCTAATAGAGCGAATTTGGATGCCCTTTCCGGCAAACGCGCGTAGCACGGATTCGCGCCCAGCTCCAACGCCCCGAATGATGATCGACGCCTCCTTTAGACCGATCAAGCTTCCGCGCTCGCCGATAAGTTCTCCGACCTTTGCGGCAGCGTACGGCGTTGACTTGCGGGCTCCAGAGAAACCAAGCGCACCCGCTGAAGAAGATATGATTGCGTTCCCGTGCTCATCTGCAAGGGTCGCTTTCGTGTTGTTAAACGTCGCTTCGATGTGTAGCACGCCTTTTTCAAGACGATGCTTGGTAGCGCGCGCTAGCGCACGGTCCTTGCGACCCTGGTCCATTCCTCGCCCTCCTTTTTTTATGATGCGTTTCTTACCCATACGGTTTAAGTTTTTTCAAGCGAACGACGGCCACTCGTCATCGTTTTGCGTACGTTACCCCGACGCGTCCGCGAATTCGTCTTCGTGCGCTGATTGCGCACCGGCAAACCGCGCTCGTGCCGCATCCCGCGCTGAGACCGAATGTCTTTGAGTCGCTTAACGTTCTGGCCGATTTCTCGACGCAAATCACCTTCGATGGTAAACGCTTCAGCGAGCGATCGAATATTCTGCTCCTCGCTGCTCGTAAGCTCGCTTCCTTTCTTGGTGGGGGCAACGCCGACGTGCTTGAGGATTTCAAGCGCCCGTGTGCGTCCAATGCCGAAAATAAGCGGCAACGAATAGACAAGCTGCTTATCGTCTGGGATGTTGATGCCGGCAATACGCATGATTACTAAAATAGTTAGCCCTGGCGTGCCTTACGGCGCGGGTTGCGCTTATTTATGCGATACAGGCGTCCGCCTCGGCGAACAAGCTGATCGCCGGGTTGCTGCTTCTTGATGGATGCGCGGACTTTCATAGCAAAAATAAGCGTAGTTACGTTAATCGACGCACAATGCGGGAGCGGCCGCCGTAAGGGTCCATGACCATTTCGACTTGATCGCCTACCAGCACACGGATGCGATGCAAACGCATCTTTCCGGCTAGATAGGCAAGCACGAGCTGCCCCTCTTCGCCCTCCGCCGCATTCAAACGAACGCGAAAGAGCGAGTCCGGCAATACTTCTTCCACAATGCCGGTCGCTGTTTCCTTGCTTTCGTCACTCATGCGGATGCGGTAGTCAATATAGCAGAGAGCTGAAATCGCGTCAAACGGGATGGCTATTTGGGCGCAGAAACCCGTACCGTTATCGCCGAGGGATCCTGCGGAAAGCTGGTGCGCCAGAACGGGTGCAAGACCAAAACCGCATTTTTTATCTCAGGGAAGTTGGTGAGAGCAACCTTTGCGGCCGAACGAGACTTCCCTGCCACCGCAGCGGCAATTTGCCCCGTTTGGACCACATAGGTCAGCTGCGCGGTACCCGCAAGCGAGAATGTAAAGCTCTGGCTGTTCGTGCTAGGAAGGGCTCCCAGAGAAGTCATTGAGAGGCCCGTGCTCGTCGCAAGTTGAATGGGCGAGCCCTGGTACGCCATGCTCGGCGTCGACGATGCAATAGCAGCCGCAAGTGCTTGATTGGGGAAAACAACCGCAGTAACGGTCCCTTGGACCCGCAGAGATGCTTTGCCGGTAGAGCTTGCTGCGGTCGGAGCGAGGTCTTGGAAGGTGGTGGTCGCAGCACCGGGAAGCAGTATGTAGCCGCTTGGTACTTGCCTTCGAATAGCGTCCATGAGCGCCGGCGTAAGCGCGCTCACAAGCGCGCTACGCGCGCTTGCTGCTACCGTCGGGTCTACGATTGGTTCCGCGCCTGACGCGCCACCGGTTATGGGCTGCGTAGACTGCGCGTACACTTTCGTCGCCAGTGCCGTTCCTGCGAGACCCGGTACCGTGAAGGAAGAGGGCCCGATATCGTACGAACTCCCCGGCTGGTCGGCAGTCACTGTTGCGGTAACCGTGCCAGGAGCTGAAGCGCTTCCTGCTGGAACGGTGACCGCCGTGTGTATGCGGTAGATAAGGCCATTTGAGGAGGCGAAGCGCGTTGTGGCAATAAGGCGTTGGGGTTTCGACTGCGTGTTGTAGATTGTTATGTTCCCCGATGCGCTTGTGGTGACGGGCGTGTTGCCGCTACTCGCAACGTCCTGCATGGCCAATTTTTGTGCGCTAATCACCTCAAATGAAAGTGCGTTGCTGCTACCTAAGCTCGCGGTAAAACTATTCTGAATCGGCGCGTTCTGCGTATCTGGGGTTATAACGACCTCAGCGCTGGCGAAGTAGAACATCGCGCCAACTGAACCGGCGATTACGATGAGCGCGACCAGAATAGTAATGTACGGGAAACGGAAGCTGCGACGAGGTTGAACCCGCATGGGTTCTCGCAACTCGCGCTGCGGAGGTTCCACTTCCTTGCGCTTTGAGGGGGGAATGATGTCGTCAAAATTTCGCATGGTGCCAGTATAGCAGAGCTAGCCGGGATGTCGGTACCGTTCTTCTGTGCATTATGCAGCGGAGAGTGTCTCTAAGGGGAGCGTAGGGCCCTCCTCTGTCCGAGCAAAGTGCGCAAGGAGCAGCATAGATGGGTCAGGGTCCCCGGGGGCTGCGTAGGAAACAAGAGAAAGCAGCGTTTTCGCGCGTACGGTTACGACACGGGGCACGCCATCGGAAAACCACAGTAGACCCGATCTTGCGGCCTCTATCGCCAACTGAAGCGGCTCCAAGAGAGAATCTGGTGCAAGAAGAAATATTGTTTGCGGCAACGGGAATCGTTCAGCGAGTTCTGCGAAACCGCGGCGGATGCCGGCAGTCCAGTCCACTGTTGCCCCGGGTGGCCAGGGTATGTCCGCCGTTGCCGAGAGTAGCTTGTTGCGGATTAGTGCAAGCATGATACCTGACTCGTTGGCGTCAAGCACGAGTGCGTTCTCTTCGTGCGGAAACGCGGCGTGAATAGCGCGATAGCGCATTGCGCTTCCTGCGACGAGCCGGATTCGGCGGGCAGGATACCACTCATTCAAAGCGGCACGGATGCGGTCCGTTACCTCTTGGTGTATGAACGATGTGAGGATAAGTATGGAAGCGCGAAGCGCCTTTTTCCCATAGGGGCTATCGGTGCGGTACCCGTTTAAGGTGACTCCGACGATACAGTCGTCTGTTCGGTACGTTCCTTGCGGCGGTGCTCCTGCTCGCTCGCGAGCCTTATTCGCAAGTGAGTGGGTAAAAACGAAAGGTTCATTTCCGCGCAGGTTCTCGCGGCGGAGGTGCGTTTCTTGCCAGGGAGCGCCAACCGCTACAATTATCGATTCTGCGCGGCTTTTGGCGCACTGGCGCTCGCTGGCCGCAGATCCTTCGTGTACCAGAGCATCGCTAAGAACCTTGAGTGCGCGAAGCATTGCATCGGCCGGTGATTCTTCCGTGCGAGCGACGACCGGAACGCGTTTCTCGAATACAATCTTTGGTACTGCGCCACGGACATAGCAGACGTAGGCGCCGGCAATGCTACGCGCGTCGATGGTTATGAGAACACGAATCGTCTTCTGTGAGCGCGTGAATAGATTCGCAAAAATACTCGGCATAACGTTTGGTCAGTATAAACGATGCTGCTCATCACGCAGGTGGCGAGCACTGTACAGCGTCTTTGGGTAGGTGCCGTACTGTATGGCGTTACCGTAGTACTGCTTTGATGCGCCGTACGCCTGCCGACGACGCTTCCTCCTTTTGAATTTCAAACCGCTTTCCTCCCTCGCGTAGTTCAGAGGTGTTCGCTACATGCGGACCACCGCAAAATTCAATAGAGAACGACTCGCTGAATCTAGGGTCAGCTTCGGTAGCGCCTCGTGGCCCGACTGAGTACACGCTTACCTGCTCAGGATAGCGCGCGCCGAATTCGTGCTCCGCGCCTAGTTTTTCGGCGTCTTCCTTGGCCATGACAGAGCGAACGACCGGCAGCGCTTCCGACAGTTTTTCGTTGACGATATTTTCTACCGCCGCTTTTTGTTCAGGCGTCATTTTTTCTCCATATGAGAAGTCGATGCGCAACCGCTCGCTGGTGATATTGCTGCCGCGCTGGTGCACCTCCGGCCCAAGCACCATCTGAAGCGCTTTAAGCAGCAAGTGATGCGCCGTGTGGTACTTAATGGTCTGTGCCTGATGGTCGGCAAGACCGCCGGCGAATTTTTGTGCCGCCCCTGCACGCGACTTTTCTTGATGTTCTTTCATCAACCGATCAACACCCGGGGCAACGCGGATTCCGCGCTCGCGAGCAATTTCTTCTGTCATTTCTATCGGGAAGCCGTAGGTTGTATATAAGTCAAACACCACCTCTGCCGGAAGCATCTTTGCAGCTTGGCCCGCAACTGGTGTGCTGCGGTCCCCTGTGGGCAATGGCTCATCAGGTACGCCCATCCATTCAGTTTTTTCGAACTGTCGCAAGCCATTGGTGAGCGTTTTGCGGAACTGCACTTCCTCTTTTGCGAGTTCATCTGCAATAAAATCGTGAGCATCTGTAACAAAAGGATACTGGTCGGCATATGCTGCGCCGAAACCATCAGCGACTTCCGCAAGTACCGCCTCCTTAATCCCAAGCTTGTCTGCTTCGCGTATAGAACGCCGAATGAGTCTCCGCAAAACATACCCCTGTTCGGTGTTGCCGGGAACGACGCCGCTTGCGAGCATGAAGCTTGCGGCGCGCATGTGGTCGAGAATGATGCGGAACGAACGGGTGGCCTCAGGGTCTTGGTACCGC
Organism: bacterium; assembly: GCA_021811365.1. Classification (GTDB taxonomy): domain Bacteria; phylum Patescibacteriota; class Minisyncoccia; order Phycocordibacterales; family Phycocordibacteraceae; genus C7867-001. Next base: position 2,206 of record JAJZPB010000018.1, on the reverse strand, counting down.
TTCCCGGAGCGCTGTTCAAGTACCGTTCGCGCTGCATCAAACACGTCGACCAGAAACACGTCGGGGTTGTCGAGCGTAGCTGCAGTAAGGCGCTCGAGACCGCCGCCGAAGTCCACATTCTGTTTCGGCAATTCTGCAAAGGATCCGTCTCCACGCTTAATGAATTGCATAAAAACCGAGTTGCCGACTTCGATGAAGCGGCCGCAGTCACAGTTTGGGTGGCAGTGTTCGCCAAATGCTTTGTCGTGCGGAAGATTAAAGTCGTAAAACACCTCCGAGTCGGGGCCGCCGGGCTCGCCGGCCGGCATTTTGGCAGGGATCCCTGCCCTGCTCCACCAGTTTTTCTTTGAACCGTACGCAAAAATGCGCTCACCGTCTTTCATGCCACGCCGGTATCCGTTTTCTTCGGTGCCTACACGCGCGAGGCCTGCGGAGATGCCTTTTGCAGCGAAGAGCCCCTGCCATATGCCGACCGCCTCTTCGTCGAGCGGCATGCCGACCGTTTCGTCCCCATCAAACACGGTAACGTACAGCCGCGCCGGATCAAGTCCAAATCCTTCGCTTTTGCTAGTCAGAAGTTCAAACACCCAGGGTAGCTGCTCCTTCTTAAAGTAGTCGCCGAGCGACCAGTTGCCGAGCATCTCGAAGAATGTCGTGTGGCGGTTATCGCCTATCTCTTCGATATCTTCGGCGCGAAAACACATCTGTGAGTCGACAAGCCTGCTTCCTTCCGGGTGCGGCTGGCCGAGCAGATACGGCACCAGAGGCTGCATGCCGCTACTTGTGAAAAGCGTTGAGGGGTCGTTTTCCGGCACAACGGGCGCGCTTGGTATTGCAACGTGCCCGCGCGTTGTGAAGAAATCTAGGTAGCGTTTGCGCACCTCTGAAACCGTCATGGCTCTAAGCCTAGCGTGTATTTCTCAGAAATGGAAGCCGCGCGGTCACCGCGTTTTTATGAGCTTCTCAAGAGCGGTAACGTCAGCTTCAACGCTCTTCAAGCCTTCGATAAAGACGTCCGGCTTCTTCGTGTCGAGGCCGCAGGACTTGAAAATATCGTAGGGCGAGCGGCTCTCTCCCGTTGACAGAAAGCCGTCCACTTTTTTGATGTATGCCGGATCCTGCTCAAGCTTACGATGGAGCGCTTTGCTTATAAGCTGTCCATACGCATAGGAGTACACATAGAAAAAACGGCGTATGTGGCTCACGGCGACGAAAAAGTATCCGTCTTCGGGCATGAGGTCGAAGGAGGGGCCGAGGTAGGCTGCCATGTGTTCATTCATAAGAGCCGCAATGCGCTCTTTGGGGACATAGCCATCGCGACGCACTTCCTGGTGGAGCGCACGTTCAAAACGGAAAAACGCGATTTGACGGAAAATGGTCGCAATATCGTCTTGTATGGCGTCGTGGAGCGCGACTACGCGCTGGTCTTCAGGCAGCTCACGCACGACGCGTTTAAGCACCGCCGCCTCGAAGAATGTGCTCGCCGTTTCTGCGGTCGAAATTGGATGCCCCTGGTAGATGGGTGGTTGCTGTTTTGCACGCTCTGCGTGGATAGCGTGCCCGCTCTCGTGCGCAAGCGTTTTGAGAGAATTGAAGTCATTAGTATGGTTAAGCAGCATCATGGTCGGCAAGCCAACGCCAGAGGAACAATACGCGCCTCCCGTCTTCCCTTTTTTCGGGTAGACGTCAACCTGGCCATTGGCGAGGAGACGATCAAAGAGACTTCCGTACTGCGGGTCAAGCCGGGTGAATTCGTCTCGCACAATATCGACAGCGCGCTCGAAAGGAATTTGCTGCGAAACCGTTCCGACTACTGCCGCACGGTCCGCGTACGTGAGGCGATCAAGTTTCAGTAGCTTGCGCTTTGCTTCGTAAAAGCGATGCGCTATCGCGTTGCTTTTTGATACTGCGTCTACGAGTGCAAGCACGCTTGTAACGTCGTTTTGATATCCGCGGATAGTTGCTTCGTAGGGCTCTTTGATTTTGCGTAGCTCGTCGTCGATTTTTTTGTCCGTATAGACCGCATTAAGTTCACTTTCCGCAATATCGCCCGTAGCAACATAGGCAGCATTGAGCGCGTGTCCGAGCGCACGGCGCTTCTCTGTCGGCAGGTTAGCGAGCATGCCCTGCGCTTGGGGCAATGGGATTTCATCTCCGTCCAGCAGCACCGTCTTTTTGTTGAGAATGTTGTCGGTGGCCTGAATCC
>JAJZPB010000017.1 GCA_021811365.1 bacterium | reverse complement strand
ATACGCGCGCGGCGCCCTAGGGCGCCGCGCGCGTATGTGTGCTCAAGCCGTACGTTTCTCCTTGCGCTCCGGATGCGAATTTCGTTGCCGCAACCAGCTACGCGTAGCCGGGGAAGAAATCAATCTTGATACGGTGGAGCGGGACGCCCATATCGCGGAGCGCGTGCTTAAAGCTGTCGACCATGCCGTGAGGGCCCGAAATGTAGAACATGCGCTCTGCGAAGTCGGGTATCTCACGGCGGATAAGGTCGGCGTCGATAGTGCCCGCGTAAGCGTCGGCGGGTGGAGCGGGTTCGTTCGAGAGTGCGTAAATCGTTTTCATACCAAGCTCCGCGCGTGCGCGGTCGAACAGCTCTTTGTACGCGATATCGGTTTTGGTGCGGTTGGCGTAGAGCAAGACGGTCGGCGGCGCTTTTTTTTCTGCGAGCATATGGCGCGTCATGCTTGCGAAGGGGGTGATGCCAATGCCGCCCGCAATGAAGGCGAGTTTATGACTTTCGTCGCGCGGCAGGGTGAAATCGCCGGCGATATGCGAGACGGAAATGGTTTGATGCGGCTGCATATGCGCTAGTCCGCGTTTGAAAGAGCTCGATGGATCGTAAAACTTCACCCCAACGCCCACGATCGGATCGTTCGGCGCTGTAGAGATAGTAAAGTAGCGACGGTTGCCGCGGTTGTCAGGGTTGTCATGTGGTAGCGTCCACTCGATGTACTGGCCAGGCTTGAACGGAATCGGACCATCGCTTGCGAAGCGGAATTCATACGTGTTGTCGCTCAGCTGTTCGCGGCCAACCAGCTCAAGCATGAAACGACCCTTCGGGCTCACGAGGTAGGCGTAGAGGTTGCCGATAAGAAGCGCGAGCTCGGGCGTCGTGTAGAACGAACCGAGGTGGATATTCGGTGCGAAGAGGAGGCCGACGAGCGCCCCGTAGATAACCCGGTGCCATCGGTCGCTCGGAATAGTGAGTGGTTCAATAAGCATCACGCCTGCAAAGAAGAAGAGCGGCGAGTGCAGGAGCGAGAGGGTGACCGACGAAAGTGCCGTCGAGTTGCTGGTAAGCACGGAGACCACGAGCGCAACGAGCGTGAAGGTAATTGCGAGATCAAAGCGACGGATTTTGCGCACAATGAGCAGGCCGCCGACCAGTACGAACGGCAGGAGGGCGACGTTACCGCCAATCCACCACGTTGCGGGAACGCCGAGCACAAACGCTGAGAATACGACGCCGAAAGCTGCAGGGTTGAAGAGGTGCTTTTTGCCGAGAGCGAAGATGTACTTCGAGGCCATTGCCCACGCGGCGGTAATGACGAGCACGGCAACGCCCGCGTAGTGCGTTGGCGCGACTGGCGCCATGATGAGTGCAAGAATGAGCGCCGTGATATAGACCGACTCGACGTTCGTCGCCGCGCCGAACCCTTTGGCAAAGAGTTCGTTCGCTAGCCAGCTCGCACCAATGAGGATTGCCGTTGAGAAGGCGAGGTCACCCGGGCTAATCGACAAGACGCCGATGAATCCGAAAAACCCAGCTACCACAAGGAGTGCTGCGAGCACGTAGAGCACAAGGCGGTACATCGTGACCTTATTCAAAAGGTCGTCCACAAGAGTAATCATGCGAAAAGGTGTGGATGGGTGCCGTTAGGCTTTTGCCTTTGCGAGGGCTGAGTACAGCGACTGCGCGAACGCTTGGCTCGTCGCGGTCGCCCCGGAGACGCCGTTTATGTTAGCGCTCTGCGCCTGGATAGCCTCCTGGGTGAGATAGGGCATCGCCTGGCTGTTTATATAGACCGAGGTGGAGTGCGAGCTGGGGTACTGGAGGAACTTTACATCCGTAATTTTCCCACCTTGAATGATGGCCTGGACTTGGACATAGCCGTAGTAGGCATCGGCGACCGAACCGGTGTAGTTGCCGTCGACGTATTGGCCCTTCGGTTTTGGCGGAGCCGCGCTGGCAGGCGACGTAGAGTGTGTAGTAGCTCCCGAAGAAGCAGGCGATGCGCTTGACGGCGAAGAGGAGGGCTCAGTGGCGGCCTGAGTCGTTTGTGGTTGCGATGCTGGCTGCTGCTGACTCGGTTGGGTTGTGTTTGCCAGCGAAGCTGCCGATGAGGTGTTTGTACCGAAAACCTGCCACAGAGCGTATACCGCAGTAATGGCGACGAGCGTGAGCGTGAGCGTTACTTTTGCGCCGTTATGCGCCGGTCGCGCAAGACGCGTGGTCGGAACGGGAGCTATACGCGTGCCGAGCGCCTCGTCGATGTCGTGCGCCGGCCACCCTTTAGCGAGCAGCGTCTTTCGTATTGCCGAATCGGCAAAGCCCGCAGCGCGCTGGGCAGTAATATAAACGGTAAGGTCAGAAGCACTCATATATGCGTATAGATATTAAGACAGATGGTTAATGTGCGACATAGCGAGCGAACCCGCTCGTAAAACAAGCGTTGCCGTCAGCGAGCACGGCGTAGCCCTCGAAGCCCGCAAGGTTTTCAATAAACCCGAGGCCGGGCACGCCCATCGCAAACGCGGCCGTCGCGTAGCGGTCGGCCTCGAAGACGTCGGGACCAATAATCGTGAGGCTCGCCATTTCGGTAAGCAAAGCGCCCGGCGCGTGTGGGTTATAGATATGCTGACCGCGCATGCTTGTGCCGGAGGTGGCGATGCCCTTGCCGTTTGGGTAAACGACCTTCACGATTTCACTTGCGTTGAAGGGATTCCGGATGCCGATTGCCCAGGGTTGGCGCTCGGCATTGGTTCCACGCGTTTGAATGTCGCCGCCGGCTTCGACGTAAAAGTTCTGGAAGCCGCACTCGTCGAGTAGGTGCGCGGCGTTGCGGATTGCCCACCCTTTGACGATACCGGAAGGATCCGTCGAACCATCTGGGCGGCGCATATCGAAGTAACCGTCCGAGGCTCGTTTCGTATCGTCCGCGAGCGCGAAGACTTCGCGCATTGCAGGTGAAAGACCGGTTTCCGAAAGCTCTCCGCGGTTAAACCGCGATATTTCGCTCGTGGCTTTGTAGGTGCTGAACTGCTCGTCTACGGCGGTGAAATACGCGAACGTTTCGGCGAGGGCGCTCGCGCGGTCAGCGCGGTCGTCAACAATCTCGATGCAGACCGGCATGCCCATAATAAGCCGCGTTTCCCTCAGCGTTTGCGCTATAGACCGTTCGTTTCTTATACCAAGACTGACGGGCATACCCCTAGATACACCCCTCTGGAGAACTTATTTCACACTAATTTGCTAGTACTGCGAGCTGAGTTGCTTGATGCCGTACGCGTATACGACGCCATGCACGAGTCGGCCGGCTATGTAGACGTGTTCCCCTATGGCGAGCGAGCTTGTGGCGAAGCCTTGTTGAGGAACGATAGTCCACGTGCCTTCGTCAGAATCGCGGTCAACGTCATCATGGGAAATGGTAAAACCCTCCGACGTAAAGGCGGTAACGGTTCCGCGGTATACGCCCTGGTCCACGTGCGAGTCATGCACGCGTTCATAGAGCGGCCCGAGAATGGGCAGCTGCGCGTGGTCGGCGCGATCGAGAAGGTAGGTTTGCACGGAGGTGAGCCCGAACAAGAAGGTACCGAGCGCGGCTACGACGATTATCCAGAGGAAAATGCGCAAAAGGGGAACCCGATAGCCAAAGGAGAAGCTGCGCAAAAGCGCCTCCAGCGCGATTAGAAGTCCCGCCGCAACCAGGAGAGGAATCCACGGGAAGAGCGTTGTGAATACCGCCAGTCCGCGCGTACCGAACCCGAGCAGGAATTGCTCGCCGCTCTCGTGCACACTGAATACCACGAAGCTCAACACGAATACAGAGACGAGTAGCGTGAGCAGCGTGAGCGCTGTGGTTGCAGCAATGCGCAGCGTGAAGAGCGCCCGCGGACGCATTGAAACCTCGCCGGAGCGAATCTTTTCAAGCACAGAATTTTTAATATCAGGTTTGTTCGACATACTTTTTTAGCGCCTGGCGGGCGCGGTAGAGGCGGATACCGACCGTGCCGGTCGGTACGTGGAGCACGTCGCTGATCTCTTGGTACCCGAGACCTTCGAGGTAATGCAGGACGACCACTTCGCGGTAGTGCGGAGGAAGCGCGTCGAGGCCGCGGTTGATAAGCTCTTGCATCTGGCGCTGCTCTTCTTCACCTGCTGGGTCAATTTCGTACGCGGTGTGCGCAGAAAGGGTGTCGAGGTCGAGCGTAATGAGCGGCTTGCGGCTTTTCCGGCGCAGTTCGTTCGCGAAGGTGTTGTGCGCAATGCGATATATCCAGGGCGCAAAAGGCCGCGCGGGATCGTAGCTCTTGATGTTCTGGTACATCTTGAGGAAGATATCCTGAACCGCGTCATCAATCGGTTCCTTTTGCGCCAGGAAACGCCTTCCATAGCGAAGAAGTTTGGGCTGGTAGCGGTCCATAAGGGTCGCAAATGCATCGTGGTCGTTCTTTTGGACGCTCTCCGCAAGCACTTCGTCGGCGGGTACCTGCGGCTCTTCTGGCATCGGTATGGAGTATATACCCCGTTCTGGCTTCCTTGTTACAAAAGCCGGTCTTTGGAGCAAAGAAAACCAGGAGACGCCGCTTTGATGCGCCTAGAAGGCGCGCGCAGCGCACTGGAGTGTGATGCTTCCAGAAATGCTTCGGTCGGCTTTTTTGAGTTGCATGGAATACGGATTATCCGGTTTGGTCGCCGGTGCGGTGCATTCCTATAAGAGGTTGAGTCGAAGGCAGGGTGTTGCCTCCAGAAGCCGGTTGCTGTGCGCACTTGACACAATGCGTGTGGCGTGCGACTGTACAGAATGTGCGTCCGTTCATAAGTAAGGAGGAAACGATGCTGCATTTTCTACCGGTCTCACCGGAGCCGAGTAGCGAAGCCACAGCAACCGTCATCGTTGTCAGCGGGCCGCCCGAGGCGGTTGCTGAGACGGTTTGGCGGGCCATCAAAGGCAGCTTCGCGACGGCTACATTGCGGTCAGCAAGCGGGTCGTCGAAACGACCTCGGCAGCGTCCGTGAAAACTGCGGGAGACTGAGTCCATATCGCCGCCTGCCAGAGAACCGCTCTGTTGGGCGGTTCTTTTGTACCAGTGTCACTCTGGGTTCGGGACTTCGTTATTATTTAACTAGTACTAAACACGCCGGATAGATCTTAAACGCCCGAACCATCAGGGATACGCGAGTACAAATGTTGGGATATTTAAAAATAACTCGCTGCACCGTTTAAGGTGCAGCGAGTTCCATCCACGGCACGGCGGGGCTTTTAGCGCCACCTTTTCCGTTTCGATGTTCGCGGAGCAAATTGCTCGATTATGTGCGCCCAGTCCTCGAAGGGGAAGAGTGAGGGAGTAACTTGGACACAGAGACCGCCGTCGACATAGATAGTCCCGTAGCCCTCCAGTTTGATGGCTCGCCTGGAGATGCCATGCTCCCGGAGCAGGCGGATGACGGTTCCTGCCGCATCGCCCAAGGACTTGTCTTCGAAGGTGCCAAGAACCACGGGGTTTCTTTTTGGAATCCCCGACAGAATGACGACGAACTGCAACGCGCTCGGCGTTTCGCGATTAGCTTGTTTCTGGTCGGGACGCACGTTACCACTTACGGCCGCGGTGGCTGGCGTTTTCACCCTTAGCGTGGACATGGCCAACTCTATTGCTGTCTGGCTCGGAATATACACGAAGTAAAATAAAGAGGGAACCGGTTTGCGCATTCCTGCGCCAGCGCGCGAGATTCCTTAAAATTGCACCGCGTAATCAACCACCCCGCCCGCTTGCGCCTGTGTGGTTGATTTATAACGCATAGGCTTATATGACCAGACCGCTGCCGGTGAAGGTAGAAATTTCAACGGTACTCATGTATCTTTGACCGCTCGCTTAACCTCTTGTAATTCTCGAACTCTGATAACGGCTTCGCCACGCAAAGGAAAATGCATAACGAATGCTCGTGATGCGCCTATATTTTCTTGCCAGCCAAACGTGAAATCTTTTGATCCCGTGTACTTTTCATATGCTACCTTGCCGATAAAGCACACCACTCTCGGCTCCTCGGCTTTTATAATGCGAGAGATTTTCTTACGTCCAGGTAACTCCTCGTATTTCTCGATTCCAGTAATATCTATCGTTGGCCTATCGATGATATTCACAAATCCAAGTCCGTATTCTCTGTTGAACTTCTCTTTGTACATCCGCGCCAATGTTTTGTTATCCCGTAATTCGTCTCTTTTCTCTTTGATAAGACCGGCTTCCGATAGGAGATACCAAAACTGCTTATTGTTGGAAAACGGCACGCGTCGATTGAACGACCCAGGATGCGGGTTAATCCCAACAAAAAGCATCCTGGGTTTCTTGTACCTATAGTGGATCATGCGCGTTTTGTTGTTGCTCCAAGTTGGACTTTGTCCGAACCACTTCCACAACTCAGCGCTCGGATTAATATCTTTACGCCACGTATCTATAAGACTTTTTGCTCAGTAAGACCACGCGGCAGTAGCTGATCCTCTAAGATTCTCTTGCCGTCGTTTTTGTGGGTTTTCTCGTGTACGCGCTCAGTTTGTACCATCGTGATTAATATCCGCTAAATTCTTCAGCTCTGATATTGTCTTCATTCGCACCGGCATTCATAAGCATCTCTCTCATTGCCTTGACCATGCCAGCGGGGCCGGATAAATAATAGATTGGGCTGGCGATGTCCGGTACGTGTCGTCTGAGCATCGCAGCATCGATATATCCGCGTTCTCCGTCCCACTCGGTTTCGGTAGTATCGGTGTATACGGGTACGAATATGAAATTTGGGTTCTCTTTTGCGAAGCTTTCAAGGTCTTTCGTAAAAGCCGCATCAGCCGGAGTTTTGTTGGAATACAAAAGCGTTATCTTGTGTGGCAAGTGGTCGTGCGATGCCTGCGCAATGATGCTTCGTACCGGTGTGATGCCGATGCCGCCAATCAGGAAGACGGCTGGCGTGGTCTCAGTCTTATGAAGTTTGAAATCTCCATACGGAGCGTCGAACTTCACTTCCATGCCAACGGAAAGATTCTTAAGTATGCGCTTAAAGGCGGTGTCTCGCATCCGCGTCGCCGTCACAATATCGCCTTCGTACGGCGCGTTAGCGAGAGAGAAGCCGCGCGTATTTCCTTCTTCATCGGTCTCTGGAGGATTGATTAGTGTAATGTCGCAGAATTGTCCGGCGACGAATTCGAATCCGACCGGCTTACCCCAATAGAAAGCCATCGTTCCGTTTGCAACCTCTTCCTTTTTTGTGAGCTTTATGTTGTATATCATGCTGCTTTACGACTACTTTTAATCCTCACTTGAGGATATATAATTTGCCCATTTTTTACTTTCAAGAAAGATGTGAGAGAGTGCTTTGGAGCAGAAGTGCGGCTCATAATATCGCGCACCAACCAGCCTTTTTTCATAAGCGCGTCCGCAATGAGCGAACGATGGCATCGCCATGGCACCGCTTCAGCACACATAATAGCAGTATTTTTGACGGTTGAGATCCCGATAAGCTCCTGAAGACCTCTCTCAAATTCATCGCTCGCCATATAGTCTGCAAATCCTCTAAAGGAGACATTGCGCCAGCCGAGGTTTATAGAATTTCTTGTCGTGTGTCGCAACCCTCCGAGCGTTTTCAAATGTTTATATCGGATACGCGCACTTTGGAGTGATGCTTTTAGAGTTTCTTCATTAAATTGCGGATTATGATGCGACATGGGTATCGTACGAATATCAACAATCTCTTTTATGTCATACGCCCTGAGGAGTGCTATAAATTCATCAATTGAATGCGTGGAGTGCCCGATAGTATAGATGATAGGTTTTCCCATAGTTATTCCAAAAGTTTATCGCTTGATATAACGCTCGGGCAAGTTTCTCAGTAGCGACTAGCTGAGGCTGTCTTTGTTCGCTTCACTATTGCTCATTTGAGCACGACTATGCTCGGTCGCGCGGGGAAGGTCGCCTAGCGACATTTCCTTTTGTCTGCGGATACGCTTGGTGTTTTTGTCGAGTCTAGCTGTTGAGGTTTTCATACTCACAGCTAAGTATAGCGGCTGTTTTATCACTACAGAAACAGAGGCGGTAGGCTTTTAAGTTAAGCAGACTCACCGAAGTTCTAATTCCTAACGGCAGCGCAAGCCCAGTCCCGCTTCTAATGTCTTTCGAGGAGGAACGTGTCGGGGCCCTCGGGTCTTCCGATACCCAAAGTCTTGGGCGGAGGGGATGGCCCGTGGTTACGTTTTTCGGACCCGAATTATCGAGGTTTTGTCGATGACCAAAATCGCGGGCGTCTACGCAAAAAACTGCGCAGAGCCTAAAGATTATCAATGAACCAAGATTCTCCAGCTGCACACACGCTGCATCAATTTTAGGCAACTTTGAGCGCTTTTCTGGCAGCCGGTGGGCAATGATTGTCTTCGGCAGTACCCACCAAAGAACGACACAGGCAGAGTAGCTCAAAGCAAACAGGACGCTCTCCCGTGAGGAGAGTGTACTTTTGTGGTCGGGCTAGTCGGCCGCCAGCTATTTACTTTTTCACTTCACGAGTCTTTAATGCGCGCAGGCACGGCTGCCAAAAGGGAGGTTCTTTACCATGACACATCGTGTCTGCATCGCACGTATCAGAAAGATGGCAGATTCCTTGCGGGGCCAGGGTGCGGTCCTCAACTGTGCCGCATTGGCTCGCGAATGCGGCGTAGACAGGCGATTCCTCAGCAGGTACCTGACCAAGGAAAATCCGGAACTGCGCGAGGAGCTTGGCGTTATTCGCTCAAGAGGAACCGACTGGCACTCCGCAGAACGGTTCCATGCATATCTACACGCGGTGGAGGCTATTCGGAAAGAAGGCGACTTGCCGTCCTTCTCTACCTTAGCCGTTATGTTGCGGTGGCGACGGAAGCGAGTCATCCGCTATCTTCGCGAGCACCCAGCACTCACCGAATCGCTCGGCCTCTATTCTGACGACGAAGCCCTCATGTTCCGAAGTGCGCGCAACATTCTTGCTCGTGGTGAACGGGTCACGCGTCTCGGCCTCGCTGACGAAATGGGCTGCAGCTATCAAACGGTATTGAGGGTTCTCAGGGCACGTCCGGATTGGCTCGAAGACCTCGGAATCTGCAGAGCAGAACGTAACTCCGGGGTGTCTCTGCGGCTCTATCCGCATCGGGCAAATCGACACTGAATGAGCGGCTCCCAGCTGGAGCCGCTTTTAATTAGGCACAAAGTGATGGATGCCATGCACCGAGCAGCCTTTATTGAGTTGGTGAATGCGAACGGGCGTAACCGAAACCGAATTGACATGCAGCAGCGGTCATAGCTCAGATGTGGGAAGAGGAACAAAATCGCGTATCGCTCCTGCTGTCGTTTTGTACAGGGCCGTGCCCGGTAGCTGCGTCATGACGCTGAACGACGTTTGACCAGTTCACCCCGACCTGCGTCCTTACTGATCGGCAGCATACTGTGCGACAGGGAAAGTGTGTTGTCCTTTTTGCGTTACTTCAAAAACCGCAGGGCGAATGCGGCGAACGTGAGGACAATGCCGATGTTCGCCATAAGCCGTTCCCAGAAATGATTTCGGAAAAACAGAACATCGACGCCGACGATTGCGATTATCATGAGCGCGATACAAGTCCCTAGCAGTACTGGTTTCGTCATACGCACAGTGTATCACCGCAGGCAGCTTTGAGAACTTTCTGGACAACCGGTGGGCAATGAAAAATAGCGCGTGCTAAAAAACCAAGCAAATACAAGGGGAATTCGGGCGGAGGGGGGAGGGACCGCGACTATGCTTTTCGAACCTTACAGGTTCAGTATACCTTGCGGATTTTTTGTTCACTTCGTTCCAAAAAATGCTCGCAAGGTTTTCGAATCTCTCACGCACCAGCTGGTGCTCCCCCTCCGCAAAATTTCGCGGACTCATTCTGCGGAGGGGGAGGGATTCGAACCCTCGATACGGTTTTACCCGTATAGCGATTTAGCAAACCGCCGCACTAGGCCACTATGCGACCCCTCCTTTGAGCTTGTTGGAAATCGCGAACTGCGTCGTTGCTCCTCGCTTGAAAGCGCTTGTCGTATGCTCTGCTACGCCTCGCGCTTACTCGCTCGCGCGCCTAGCATTTCCTTGATCTCCACCAATCTCCTGCGCCAATACGATAGCAAATTTAGTGTGCTAAGGCGAGGGCTGAAATATGCTGCACCCCGGCCGCTTTAAGCACATCGAGGGCTGCTTGGAGCGTGGCGCCAGTCGTGAGGACGTCGTCGAGTACTATATATTGTATGTCGCCCGGTTCGTGTGCGGGGAGTTGCTGCGTGGCGCCGAAGGCGCCACGCATGTTTCCCTCCCGCGCTTCGCGCGGGAGCGAGACTTGCGAGGTCGTTTCTCGCGTTCGCGTAATGAGCGAGACGTCGATGTGCTGTTTGCTACGCATGCAAGCGCGCCGGGCTACTTCCTCAACTTGGTTAAAGCCGCGCGCGCGCAAACGCGCGCGGCCAAGCGGTACGGGGATTAGATGCACGGAGTTGTCCGTAAACGTCTCGAGGTATTGCGCGAGTACTTCCGCGAGTAAGGTGAAAGCGGCTCGTGAGCCATGGTACTTCGCCTCGTGCAGAGCTGCTCGTACAACCGGGTCGTGGTAGCGCAATAGTACTGTCGCAGCAGGGTCGGTTTTGTAGACTGTGTACGGTTGCATGCGCGCGGTAAACGCGGCGTGATCTGCATTGCGTACGAGCACTTCGTCCTCGCGCGGCGGGAAAAGGTAATCGAGCAAACGCATCGTGGTATTATCATGCCATGTCTTTCTTGGGTAAACTCTTTGCGCCTGCGGAAAAGAGTGTGCTCGGCGTCGACATCGGCTCGTCGTCGCTCAAGGTCGTCCAGCTCAAACGCGAGCACGGCGCCGCTGTGCTTGAAACGTACGGCGAGCTCTCTCTCGGTCCGTATGCCGACGTAGAAGCAGGGCAGGCAACAAATCTGCCGGCAGAAAAAATATCGGAAACGCTTCGCGACCTCCTGCGCGAAGCAAAAGTAACAACAAATCACTGCGGCATTTCCATTCCTTTTGCGCGTTCGCTTCTTACGATGGTCGAGCTGCCGTATCGGCAGTCGGCGGCTGAACAAAAAACGGTCATCGAGCTTGAGGCGCGCAAATACATTCCGGTCCCGATAAACGAGGTGCGGCTCGACTGGTTCATCGTGCCGGGACCAAAGCCGCAGTCCCGAGGCGAGCGGCCTACCTCGGTGCAGGTACTCCTTGTTGCGGTGCATAACGACGAGCTTGCGCTTCTGCAAAAGTCAGCTCAGGGAGCAAACCTAAATGTCGCCTTTTATGAAATTGAGATCTTCAGCACGATTCGCGCCGTAGTCGACGAACCGGTAAAGCCGGTCATGGTGCTCGATATTGGTTCCGCCTCGACGAAAGCGTACATCGTGGAGCGAGGGGTTATTGCGTTTTCACACGCGATTAGCGTCGGGAGTCAAGACGTAACCCGTGCACTTGCTGTGGGGAACGATCTTCCTCTTGGCCGGGCGGAAACGCTCAAAAAAGAAATCGGCGTTGCGCAAGACGCGTATGATGCTCCCGAGCTCATTTTCTCGCGTATCTTTTCCGAAGCACGCCGCGTGATAGAGCAGTTTGAAACGGCGCACCAAAAGACGATTGACTCAATTGTGCTCACCGGCGGCGGCGGCGTAACGAAAGAACTCGGTGCGTACGCAAAAAGCATGTTTTCGGTCAGCGTGCGGGTTGCGGATCCGTTTGCGAAAACTGAGGCCCCGGCATTTATGCGCCCGGTGCTCGAACGCATCGGACCGGAGTTTGCTGTGGCGGTCGGCCTCGCCCTACGCCAGCTAAACGGAGAATAGAACTAGTCGGGCGCGTATGTTTTGCACAGGACCGCGCTTCAATAGGGCACGCGGCATCGTATACTAACGAAGATGGCATTACCGCCGACCGTCCCTTCATCCTTCGTTCCGTATCCCGGCTCGAACACGCGCAGGCCGCGCGCTGATTTTGGCGGCGCATTCGGTTTTTTGGCATACGGGATTTTCTTTCTTATGGTCGCTGCTTCGGTTGGCGTATTTATCTACGGGCGCATTCTTGCGGCAAGTAAAAGTGCCGACGACAGCGCTTTAGCGAAGGCAGAGGCGCAGCTCGATCCGAACACGATCAACAATTTTTTACGCACGGAAAATCGCCTTAAACTTGGCGCAGGCCTGCTCGAGGCACACGTAGCGCTTACAGCTCTCTTTACGCAGCTAAACGCCGTGATGCCGACCGACGTAATGCTCGAGTCTCTTTCCCTTACCGCAAATACTGCAGCCAACGGCGGGTTTTCCCTGCAATCGACCGGGGTTGCCGCAAATCTGAACGCACTTGCGCAATTTTCTAATGACCTTGGCGCTAATAAGAAGTTTCAAGACGTCATTGTTTCTGGCATCAAAGTGAATCAGAAAAATAACTCGGTTTCGTTCACGCTCACGGCGGTAGCTGCCCCGAGCCTCGTGGCGTTTTCTGCGTCGTCAGCGCAACCACCGCCGGTGACCACTGGTACCGTCTCGCCAGCTGCCGCTTCAACGACCACGTCGAGAACCGCAACATCAACACCATGAATTTTGGCCAGAACCATCTTTTCCCGATTGTTGCGCTTATGATTTCCGCGGGCATGTTCTTTGGCTATATCAACCCGACCTGGAATGGCAGCATTGCATCAACTAAGGCGGCCATCGCGAGCGATAACCAGGTCCTCGCGTCGGCACGCCAATACGCTGCGCAACAAAATCAGCTTGCCTCGGAGCGCAATGCAATACCGCCAGCAGATATGACGGCGCTTGAAAACCTACTACCGGATTCGGTAGATAACGTCCAGACGATTCTCGACCTCAACGCCATTGCGGCGCGATCCGGCCTCTCGATTACTAGCGCTGACGTAGCGCAAGGACAAGGAGCATCAGGGAGCACGTCGGGCGCTGCTGCGAGCGCAGTGAACACTGTGGGGTCGGTCGATCTGTCGCTTCAGGCGACGGGAAGTTTTGCAGCGCTCCAGACTTTTTTACGAGGTGTTGAATCAAATCAACGGCTGCTCGACGTGGAGAGTCTCAACATTTCGGGATCCACTAATGGCGTCTACGCTTACCAGCTGCACGTGCGTCTATACTGGCTACGCTGACCTATGAATGTCAATAAAACAAATACATCGAATACCCTCATTGTTCTCGGCGCGATTGTGGCGGCTGGAGCTGCATACTGGTTCTTTTTTTCCGGATCAGGCAACCAGCCGACACTCACTAATGTGGCGACAAGTACGGCGACGCAGGCGCAGTTCGAGGCGCTTGCGGGAGAACTCGGCCAGATATCGTTCGATACTTCCATTTTTTCCGATCCTCGCTTTAAGGCGCTCGTAAATTTCACCGCCCCAACCACTTCCGAGCCGAAAGGTCGTACCGACCCGTTCGCACCGATACCGGGTGTTTCCGGAAGTGGCGGGTAACTTTCCCGCATGAATCTCCCTGAAATACTGGTCGAAAAGGGACTGATAACGGACTCGGATCGCGCCGTCATCGACGCAGAGCTCGCTAAGAAGCGGCCGCTTGCTGATGTTCTTGGCGAGCATGATCTCTCAGTACAAACTGCGCTTGAGGCGGCCGGTGAGCGGTATGGACTCCCTGCGCGCGTGCTTGGCGAGCCGCCGACATCTCAAGATGCGCTCGGTTACATCCCGCTCGATTCAGCTCGCCACTACGGTATTGTTCCGCTCGCCCTCGAAGACGGGGCACTCGTCGTTGGTACAATCGACCCGGATAACATCGAGTCGCTCGACGCGCTTCAATTCATCTCGGGCCAGATCGGCATGCCGTATAAGCTGGTACTCATCACGCACGCTGACTTCGAGCGGGTACTTGCGGCGTACCAGAACCTGACTGGCGAAGTAGGCAAGGCAGTATCAGAATACGAAACGAGCGCGACGCCGCCTGACTCGGTAGGAAAGGTGCCGGTGGCGGCTGAAACTTCGGCGGAGTCCGGGCCGCTCGATCTTTCAGGGCCAGCGAAAGCTCTTAAGGAGGACGCGCCGGTTACAAAAATCGTTTCAACGGTGCTGCGGTACGCGATAGAGGGGCGCGCCTCGGACGTGCACATCGAGCCGTCGCCAAAAAAAACACGCATACGCTTCCGCGTGGACGGGAAACTGCACACGTCGCTGGAACTGCCTATTCGCATGCAGGACGCGATTGTTGCGCGCATTAAGATTCTGGCGAAGCTCAGGCTCGATGAACGGCGCAAACCGCAAGACGGCCGCTTCTCCGCGAACGTCGAGCAGCGCCGCGTCGACTTTCGCGTGTCTACCTTTCCAACGGAATTTGGCGAAAAGGTGGTGATGCGTATTCTTGACCAATCAAACGCCACTGCAACCCTCGAGTCGGTCGGGCTGAGCAAAACACAGCTTAAGGTGGTGCGCGAAATGATGACCGCTCCCTACGGCATTGTTCTCATCGCCGGTCCGACTGGGTCTGGTAAGTCGACGACCTTGTTTGCGATGCTTTCGGAAGTCGATCGCGAGACCCAGAACGTCGTTTCGCTTGAAGATCCGGTCGAGTACGAGGTACCCGGCGTGGCGCAGAGCCAGGTGCGCCCGGAAATCGGCTATACCTTTGCGAGTGGTTTGCGCTCAATTCTGCGCCAGGACCCGGACGTGATCATGGTCGGCGAGATTCGCGACAAGGAAACCGCAACGCTTGCGGTTCAGGCGGCACTTACCGGGCACTTGGTGTTCTCAACTATCCACACCAATACGGCGGCAGGCGCAATTCCACGCCTTATCGATATGGGCGTCGATCCGTTTCTTATTGCGCCGACGCTGGTGGGGGTTATCGGGCAGCGGCTTGTGCGCAGACTGTGCGAGGGGGCAGGAAAGCCGTTCCCGGCGACGGCGAGCATGCGGGAATTTCTTGAGCGAGAATTTGCCGATTTGCCGGCGCAGTATCATGCAGCCCTGCCGCCATTTACACAGCTGTATCGCGCCGGGCAGACGCCCGATTGTCCAGACGGCACGCGCGGCCGTACGGGAATTTTTGAAATTTTGCGCATGTCTAAAGAGCTTGAACAGGTCATACTCAAAGAACCAGTTGAAGAGCGCGTTTATGCCGCTGCGCGACAGAATGGAATGCTTACGATGCGCGAGGATGCGATCGTGAAAGCGCTTGACGGGCAGATTCCCTTTGAAGAAATCAACTCTCTTGGCGGCGAGCTTGTCCCCGACGAGGAATCCACGCCTGTGGCGACCTCGTAGTATACTGACCTCGTTATGGCGTACCGCATGTACTTGGTAGATGACGATAAGTTTCTGCTCGGTTTATACGCAACGAAGTTCCGCAACGCTGGATACGATGTAGAGACGGCGCAGGGCGGAGAGGCGCTTCTTACCGCGCTCCGTCAAGACCCGACGCCGCCGGACGTCATGCTGCTCGATATCATCATGCCGGGACTCGACGGATTCGAGACTGTTGCAGCATTACGCAAAGAACAGCTTGCGCCGCGGGCAAAGATTATTTTTCTTTCGAACCAGGGCCAGGAAACTGACCTCGAAAAGGCCCGCGAGTTGCACGCCGACGGTTACATTATCAAGGCGTCCGCAATTCCCTCTGAAGTGCTTGCGGAGGTTGGGCGCATTCTTGGGGCTAGCGCGGCACCAGCGCCAACGGTGTAATACTGTAGTATGGCCGCACCCGCACGTCTTGCTGAGCTGCTCGATCTCGTCGTAGCGCAAAAAGCGTCCGACCTGCACCTATTTGCAGGTAGTCCGCCCGTCATTCGCCTCTCGGGGGAGCTCATTCAGGTGAGTAACCGTCCGCCGTTTACCCCCGCTGAGACCGAGTCACTCCTTAAGGCAATTGTGCCGCCTGCCCGCTGGGACAAATTTTTAGAAACAAAGTCAGTGGACCTTTCCTACGCGCATACCGACCAGGCGCGCTTTCGTATTAACGGCTACTACGCGCAGGGGATGGTCGCGATGGCGCTGCGCCTCATTCCAAACAAAGTTTTTACCCTTGAGAATCTAAACCTACCACCAGTGCTCGATACGTTTGTGCAACGCCCGCAGGGTTTTTTCCTCGTCGTAGGACCCGTCGGGCAGGGCAAGTCAACAACGCTTGCAGCCATGATTAACCGCGTGAACGAAACGCGCGCCGAGCACATCGTTACGATTGAGGACCCGGTCGAATATATTTTCCCAATGGGCAAATCGCTCATCCAGCAGCGGGAAATCCACGTCGATGCGCTCGACTTCCACAGCGCGCTCGAGGCAACTTTCCGGGAAGACGTGAACGTGATTATGGTTGGAGAGATGCGCGACTACGAGACGATTTCCTCGGCGGTTACCGCTGCAGAAACCGGGCACCTGGTTCTTTCAACGCTCCACACGAACAACGCCGCGCAGACCATTGACCGCATTATCGACATGTTCCCGGCAGAGCAGCAGGACCAGGTTCGCGTACAGCTGGCAGGGAGTCTGACGGGGGTCTTTTCGCAGCGGCTCATTCCGCGGATTTCGGGCGGTCTTATACCGGCATACGAGCTGCTTATCAACAACAACGCGATTGCCAACCTCATTCGCGAAGGGCAAACGCACGAAATAGGCGCGGTCATCCAGACTTCGTCTGAAGAGGGAATGATCGATATGGACCGTATGCTTGCCGACCTGGTCCGCAAAGGGGAGGTAACCGTCGAGCACGCCTACGCGCACGCCATGGACCCGAAGACGTTCGAACACTACGTGTAACGCCTATGCTGTTTACCTACCACG
>JAJZPB010000016.1 GCA_021811365.1 bacterium | reverse complement strand
CGGCCCGATGACGTAGATGTCGACGTCGGCGGGAAGGTGGTCCCATTCTTCGTGGCGCATGTCGTTCAACACGAGCTGGCGTATCATGGGCGGAGAGGTGAGGGCGCAGTACAGGACGAAGAGCCGGGCGACCCCCGTTTGTTTTATGGTGTTAGAAATCACCAAGATTTTAGTTGCACCCTCGCGCCGCGCCTTGCGAATAAGTTCTGCCATGTTCACGCTGACATCGCCGTCGACGTACCGCTTGCCGCCGAGACGTACCGCGCCGCCATACAGAAATGGAATCGCCTTTGCAGCGCGCATGATTTCATACGGGTCGTACCAGGTGTCATTAGTGACATAGTCAGTCTTGCCCGTTTGCAGGTCGGTTACCGGAACGAACCACTGCGTGTTGGTAGCAGAGAGCGATTCCTCGTTGAGCGGTATTTCACGGCGCATAATCGTGTCAACCACATAGTCGAGGTGCAGTCGCGGCGGGAACAGAGTGACCATTTGCGGAGAGGGAACGTACCGAAGCCAGAAGCGCTCAATTTCGTCGTACTGGCCAGCGAGGTAGTAAAACATCGCCCCAACCGACCCTGAGGCGCTTATAAAAATATCTGGCTTGGTGAAGCCGAGCGTTTTTGCGAGCGTGACGAGCGCCCCGGCGGCGTAGGCGCACTTCATGCCGCCGCCAGAAGTGATGATTGCCGTCTTTTCTTCGCGCATTATCTGTAGTATAGGGCGTTGTTCTCTCTATGCGCAGTGGCGTAAGGGGATTAAGAACCTGCACACCGTTCTCAGAGGATACGCCTTGGTCTCCGATAGTTACCAAAGTATGCGCTATACGGTATAGTGCACCTATGGCGGGGCCCACTCCCAAAAAACCTGCAGACAAGAAACCGGTGCCGCCGAAAGGGCGCTGGAATTGGCGGTCGCCTCTAGGCGGACCATCGTTTTTCGGCAATCTCGTCACGACGATAGTGGTCTTTTTGCTTCTTATGAGCGTGTACTCGCTCGTTGCGGGGCTCTCTCAGCCCTCGAGCGAGGTACCGATCTCAACGGTTGCAACAGACGTTGCGGCAGGGAAAATCAGCGCTATTACCGTAAGCGGCGATTCGCTTGCTATCGTCTATAGCGACGGCACGAAAAAAACGTCGCAAAAAGATCCTGCGGCGGGCCTTCCTGAAACGCTTGTCGCCTATGGTGTTACGCCTGCCGAGCTTTCAAAAGTTGCAATTACCGTGCAAGGGCAGTCGGGGCTCGTTTTCTGGCTGATTCAGCTTTCGCCGATTATCTTGCCGCTTCTTTTTATTGCGTTCCTTTTCTGGTTCCTTACGCGGCAGGTGCGTGGTGCGGGCATGCAGGCCTTCAGTTTCGGACAGTCAAAAGCGCGAGTGATTGACCCTTCCGACATGACCCAGCGCGTAACCTTTGCGGACGTGGCCGGCGCTAAAGAAGCGAAAGAGGAGCTCTTCGAGATTGTAGATTTTCTCAAGAATCCAAAGAAGTTCCTCGACATCGGCGCGCGCATTCCCAAAGGCATCATTCTTATGGGCGCTCCGGGAACCGGGAAAACGCTGCTCGCGCGCGCAGTTGCAGGCGAAGCGGGCGTACCGTTCTTTTCGATAAGCGGTTCGGAGTTCGTGGAGATGTTCGTGGGCGTTGGTGCGAGTCGAGTGCGCGATCTTTTCCAACTGGCGAAAAAGGCAGCACCCGCAATCATATTCGTAGATGAAATCGACGCCGTGGGCCGCGTGCGCGGCACGGGCGTTGGTGGCGGAAACGATGAACGCGAGCAGACGCTCAACCAAATTCTCGTCGAAATGGATGGTTTCGAGCCGACGGAAAAAGTGGTCGTGATGGCGGCGACCAACCGACCCGATGTGCTCGACCCGGCACTTCTGCGTCCGGGCCGTTTCGACCGGCGCGTGACGATTGATCTTCCGGATCGCAAAGACCGCGAAGAAATTCTTTCAATACACGCTCGTAAAAAGCCGTTTGGGCCGGATGTAAATCTCGCAGTTATTGCGGAACGCACGCCAGGCTTCTCAGGAGCCGAGCTCTACAGTCTGATGAATGAGGCGGCGATTCTCGCAGCACGCGAAAGCCGACGCGAGATTACGCAGTACGACCTCATTCGTTCCATCGAAAAGGTGATGCTCGGTCCTGAACGCAAAAGCCACTTGCTCACCAAAAAGGAAAAGGGGCTTACGGCGTATCACGAGGCTGGGCATGCACTCGTCTCGAGTGTGCTGCCGGACGCCGATCCGGTGCATAAGATATCAATCATCAGCCGCGGGCGCGCTGCAGGGTATACGCTCAAACTGCCGTTTGAGGACAAGAAGATGCAGTCACGGAAGCAGTTCCTCGACGATATTGCCGCGACTCTGGGTGGGTTCGTCGCAGAGGAGATGCTCTTCGACGACGTTACGACCGGTCCGAGTAACGACCTCGTCGTCATCACCGCACTCGCGCGCGACATGGTCTCTCGGTACGGCATGAGCGAGAAGCTCGGTCCCATTGCTTTTGGCGATCGCGAGCTTGGCCGCGAGCCGTATTCCGAAGTTGTGGCTGCACAAATCGACGCTGAAGTATCGAAGATTATCGAAGAGCAAAAAGGGCGCGCGAAGGAGGTGATTGCGGGAAATCGCAAAGCGCTCGACGCCATCGCAGCCGCGCTCGTGGAACGCGAGACGCTCGAACGCGATGATTTCGAAAAGATTTTGATTGCTCACGGTATCACGCCGAAGCATCGCGAGGAGGAGGCGGCCGTTGCGGTGGTTGCGGCAACGGCGTCGCCGCAACCATAACTTCCGCAGAACGAGCTGGCAGCGGCGGGCGCTCGGTGGTACCGCCATAGCGCCTAGTGCGGTATGCTTTCCACGGAGCACGCGATTGAGAAGCGCTTTCCGGACAATCGGTAGCGATTCGCGTGCTGTAGTAAGTGAATGTGAGAGGTGCGGAAATATGAGCGGTATGGGCGTATGGATCGGCGGTTAGAGCACGGAGCTTACAGGCGAGTGCGTGAGAAAAAAAGACTGCCCTTAGCTCAATGGTTAGAGCGCCGAGCCTGCGGGCGAGGACGAATGAGGACAAAACTGGGCATGTAGCTCAGCTGGTTAGAGCACGGAGCTTATACCTCCGCGGTCCCTGGTTCGAATCCAGGCATGCCCACCAGCCCAGTTTTGGCGCGAACGAGGCCGAAGGCCGTATGCCTACATATACCTCGGCGGTTTCTGGTTCGAGTCCAGGAGGGCCAGACTAGCAGTTTTTTCGAGAGAACGATGGCAGTATCGCGTAATCGCGATAGACCTTTGGCGGTCCTTGGTTCGAATCCAGGCATGCCCACCCGAAACGCTTCGCATCACTAAAAAACCTTGATCATTTTTTAGACCGTTCGAGTTCGAGGCCAGTACTGAATAGTTTGCTGAGCTTCTACATGCGTCTTAAACAAAGACAGAGCGGTATGGGCAACTACATGTGAGTATGGTTTATGAACCGTTCAAGCAAGATTCGGCAGATGAAAAATGAACGCAGGCCCTCTTCCTGGAGGGCCTGCTAGTGGAGCGAACGATTCGAGTGGCGGCGAGACTCAGCGATAGTGGTTCGCAGTTGCTTCGACTTCGCCCGCCTTGCTACCCTTGCAACACTTTGAGCAGAGGTACCCGTCTTCGCTCCCGTTCCAACCGTTGGCAGTGATTGCGTCGTCCATGTCCATACCGGGGGAGCCGGTAAGCACGAGTGTCGCTTTGCAGCCATCGCAGACAAAGGTCGACGGGTATGTGAGGATGGTCATGTATTCCTCCAGTTGTAGTAGTTCCTGATGCGACGCAGCCATAGGCGAAAGTGGTAGCGTTCGCGACGACGCATTGGCTCCTCCTTCCGTATCAAAGGGCTGTACTTGCCGAGTATACCTCATAATGAAAACCAGCTGAAGCTTATTTCCGGTCTGGGCTCTGGGGAAAGGCATATGGCGTCTTGCGAGGAACAGGCTACACTGAGAGCATATTCGATAACGTTAGGTACTCTAAAAACATGGCTTTTACTGCAGGAGTCGGCACAAGTCGACAGCTCCAGGATTCACGAACTGCCGGGCACGATGCGGCGTCGAAGGCGCTTGCCGCAGCGGGGGTAGAGAAGGCGGCGCTTGCTATTGTGGTCGCGTCGCCTAAATACGATCAGGCAGCAATGCTTCAGGGCGTTATGGCAGCGCTACCCGGCGCCGCCATAGTCGGGTGTACTTCAGCGGGGGCCATTACCGAAGACGGCATCGAAGAGCAAGCAGTGTCCGTGCTCGTGCTCCACAACGACGACGGTGGGTTTGTCCCGGTAAAAGTGCAGAACATCGGCAAAGACATGCGCGCGGCAGGGAAACAGTTTGGCGAAGCGCTTCGGGCTTCGGGCCAAGACCCGAAGCTCGCGTTTGTCTTCTCTGATGCTCTCGCGGGCAATGGCACAGAGATGGTGCGCGGCATCCTAGACGTACTCGGCGGCGGTTTCCCAATTGCGGGAGGCGCGGCCGGCGACGACATGAATTTTAAGCAGACGAATCAGTACTTCAATGGTGAAGTCCTTACCGACTCGGTGGTCGGTTTTGGTGTTACGGGTACGGTCGAGGTGGCCGTTGGTGCAGATCACGGCTGGCAGCCACTAGGGGATGCGCACACGGTCACCAAATCGGAGGGCACGAAACTCATCGAGCTTGACGGTCGTCCAGCGTTTACCATTTACCAGGACTATTTCGGCGACCGCGCCGACGATTTCAAGAAAGCGCTCTCGCTTCAAGCGGTTACGTATCCGCTTGGCATGAAAGCGGAGGGGGTGGACGAGTACATGATCCGCGTACCGCTAGTAGTGGGTGATGACGGCTCGATTACCTGTGGCGCCGATGTGGTTCCTGGAAGCGAGATCTACCTTATGGTGGGAACGATTAAAAGTGCACTGGAGGCCGCCAAGGTGACGGCTGAAACGCTTATAGACCGCGTGGTACATGCCGCACCGCGCGTAGTTTTTGTCTCTGATTGCGTCGCGCGCAAGATTCTCTTTGGCGAACACGCAGGGGAAGAAATTGCTCTCCTGAAATCTATCGGCGGACCAAAAGCGGTCATTTTCGGTCTGTATACCTATGGCCAGATTGCAACGCTCCAGCCGCCGCCGGCGAACATTAATACCTGCGACCCCGGGTTCTACGAACAATCTATCTCTATAACAGTATTCGGCGCGTAATATGACTGATACAACGAAAGGAACTGTGCTCCTGGTTGAAGATGACGAGTTTTTGCGCAGCCTCATTGTGCGCAAACTTGCGGAGAGAGGGTACGCAGTAACGATAGCCAAAGACGGCGAGGAGGCGCTTACACATTTGGGCAGCGCTCTGCCCGACCTCATGCTGCTCGATCTCGTGCTACCGGGCTTCAGCGGTTTCGAACTTGTCGCAAAGCTTCGAGAACAGGGCAAAGGCGGGCGGGTTCCCTTTATTGTGCTCTCGAATTCCGCTGAGTCGCAGAATCGCCAACAAGCTGAAGAACTTGGCGCGGCTGATTATCTTGTTAAGGCGCAGTCTACTCCGAGCGATATCGTCACTCGCGTCGATACGTGGTTCGCAGAGCGTCGCACGTCCTAGCGCATGGCAGCCGCCTACCTCGCGATAGCGCTCCTCGCGCTCGCACTCAGTGCGGCGGCGTATCGCTTATCCACTTTGCGGCGAGAGCTCGCGATTGCTGTCCGCGAGCGCGATGAAAAGCGCACCTCGCTTGCGCGTACGTCGAAGCTGCTTATCGAAAAAAACATGGAGATGTTCGATCGAAATGTACGACAGCAGAAGCAGCTTGAAAGCAAAGAGGACTTCGTGGGTATCGTGTCGCATCAGTTGCGCACGCCCGCGACGGAAGTGAAGTGGGGAATTGAAGCGCTCGAAGGCGAGCTGAGGGGCAAAAAACAAAGCGAGCACGCTACCGAGTATCTTGAGAAATTGCGCAAAAGCGCCGAGCGCATGGTGCGGCTCATCGACAGTCTCGTACGGCTCATGGCGGTGGACGAGCAGTATCGCCGCCTCTCGATTGCGCCGTATGACCCCGACGAAGTCGTTGTTCACGTTGCAGAGGAAGTGGCGAAGACTTTTGAGGGGGCAAAGAAGCTGCATCTCGCAGTTACGAAAGGGGGAACCATCGACTCGATGGATTCTGATTCGCTCGAGCTTGTTGCGGAGAATCTTATCGAAAACGCGTTTACCTACACACCCGAAGGCGGTTCCGTGACCGTGTCGACCGAGCGTACCCCAGACGGCTGCTACTCATTTACCGTAAAAGATACAGGCGTCGGTATACCGAAGGAGAAACAGAAAATGGTATTCGTAAAGTTTCAGCGTTCTGAAACGGCGATGCGCATGAATTCGGGCGGCATGGGGCTCGGCCTGTACCTCGTTAAAAATATCGTTGAGCGACAGGGCGGGCAAGTTTCGTTTGAGTCGCAAGAGGGCGTGGGCTCCGTTTTCCGGGTTGTGTTGCCTGCAAAGCGGCGACTCACGTAATTTGATGAACGCATCTCGCAACTCAGGAGGGCAGGCAATGGGGCGAGCAAAAAGGTTTCTTATAGATTTAGTATTTCCGGCTTCCGACAGCCAGAACCTATCCTTTTTTCTTTTTTTGGTGCTTGTGCTTACTGCGTCTGGCGCCTCCATTCCGTATAGGTTGCTCGCGAGCGGGGCCTTTTGGCACAGTCCGCAAATCGGGACACCGATGCAGATACTCGCGTTAACGCTTGTCGGAGTGTGTGCGTTTTTATTGGCCGTCGCGTTGCTTTCCCGGCTCCTCCTCGGTTGGGTCAATATAAACGCGTCCCCACCATCGTCTCAATCTGGAGACGAGGGTTTGCGTGGCTTGTCCGTCATTCTCTACGCGACAGCTCTCTTCGTGAACGCACTTACGGGAGATATTGTTTCCTTACAAACGTTCTATCTCGTCGCGCTGCTTCTTTTTGGCGTGCTTATTGCGAACATGGAATACGGGAAGCAAGGCACAAGTGCCCTGTCTCCAGAGACGTACATGAACCCGTATGAATCATTATTCGGGATACTCGCTTCAGGGAGCTTGTTCCTCTACTTCTGGATTGTGCAATTTGAGATGCCGCTGGTAGCGGTCGTCGCTGCGTACAGCGTTTTCATTTTCGTCTTCTCGGTCTATCGCAGTATTGTAACGACTCTTGGTTTTTCCTCCTGACACGGTTATTCCAAATGTAGGAGTGCGAGTGCGGCGTGGGCGCGCGTGGCGAGTTCGTGGTGGTGCATAAGCCCCGGGTCTTCAGAGATAAGCTGCGCCGCCTCGCTGCGCGCTGCCTCAACGAGCTTCACGTTTTTAAGGGCCTCCATAGCGATGTCGGAAACGCCCCACTGCTTGCCGCCCGTGAGTGCGCCTGCGCCTCGCAGGGCGAGGTCGTACTCGGCGAGTTCGAAGCCGTTTTTTGCGGTCGTAAATGCCTTCATACGCTCTCGCGTCGCTTCGCCGAAGCTCTCCGGGAGCGCAAAGCAGAAGGCTTGGTTGGTCGAGCGGATTACGCGCCCGCGTAACTGGTGGAGCTGCGCAAGTCCGAAGCGCTCGGCGCCTTCGATTAAAATAACGGTGGCGTTCGGCACATTAACACCTACTTCGACAACGCTCGTCGCAACGAGAATATGCGTTTCGCCACGAACGAATGCGTTCATAGAAGCTTCCTTTTCAGTAGGTCGCATTTTGCTGTGGAGCATGCCGATGACGGCGTTCGGGAAGATGTCTTTCTTGAGCCGTTCGGCTTCCGCTTTGACCGACTTTGCCTGAATTGCCAGTTCTTTTTCTGGATCCGGTTCGTCGATGCGCGGGCAAATCACGTATGCCTGGCGCCCGGCGGCTAGTTCCGCGCGCACACGCTCGTACGCAGCGGTGCGCTTTTCCGGTCCGAGCACCTCAGTAATAATCGGTTTGCGCCCGACGGGCATTTCGTCGAGCAGTGAGAGATCCAGGTCGCCGTAGATAGTGAGCGCGAGCGTCCGCGGAATGGGCGTGGCCGTCATCGACAAAAGGTGCGGCACGGTCGTATCTTTCGTGACGAGCTTCTGGCGGTGTAGTGTGCCGAAGCGATGCTGCTCGTCGATAATCGCGTATGCGAGATGCTTAAACGAGAGCGACTTTTCGATAAGCGCATGCGTACCAATAACGATTGGAATTTCGCCGTTCGCGACCATTTTTTTAAACGCGGCTTTTGAAAGGTGTGCGGACTCTTGGTACGGGACGCGAGACGGAAATTTACGGCACTCGCTTCCCGTTACGAGCCCGATGGGGATGGGGTGGTCTTTAAAGTAGGCGATGAAGGTTGAGAAGTGCTGGGCAGCCAAAATTTCAGTCGGACAGAGGTAGGCGACTTGGAGCGAGCCCGCAATCCGACCGGGCGGCTTTGAGGTGGCAACGAGGTAGGCGGTCGCTGCCGCTACTGCCGTTTTGCCGCTGCCGACGTCTCCCTCGAGGAGTCGGAGCATGGGGCGCGACTGTTCGAAGTCGCGCACGATATGGTCGATGACGCGCTGTTGCGCGCTCGTTACCGGGAACGGGAAGTGAGAAACAAAATCAGCAAGCGCTGTACGATCAACAGCGACGGGCAGCGCGCGCTCTTGTTCCGCGACCCGCCGTTGTTCCTGGAGCGCGAGTTGGAGCAGGAAGATCTCTTCAAATGCGAATCGCTTTTTTGCCGCTTCGGCGTCTGCGCGCTTTTTGGGCGTATGTATGAACACGAGGGCACTCGGAAGAGTCGGCAGCTTGTACCGAGCGAGAATGCCGGCGGGCAGCGGATCGACGAGCTGCTCGTGCAGACGCGCCTCAAAGAGCTTGCGCGCGGCGTGCTGTAGCCAGAGCGAAGAAATTCCCTGACTTTCTGGATATATCGGGTGGAGCGCGTGCAGCTCGATATCGGTCTCAGGCGCGTCGTGGAATAGCGTGTGGTGCACCGCCTCCGGGTCAATAGCTGCGCGCTCGACTTCTGGATTCGCCACGTACACTGTAGTATCGGTTCCCGCTACGCGTCCGTGTACCCGTACGACCATGCCCTCGTGCAAGGTCTTGGCGATATAGGGCTGCGAAAACCACATGAGCTTCACCTTTCCTGAAGCATCCTCAAGCCAGGCCTGGGCCATGGGTCGCCGGCTTTTCCAGGACTTTTTTGTTTCCGGCTTTCGAATGGTTCCATACAGCGTGACTTCGTTTCCGGGCGTGAGCGCGGCGATAGTACCGGTTGGTCCCGCGTTTTCGTACCGGGCTGGGAAGTGGTAGAGCAGGTCGCGCAGCGTTCGGATCCGCAGCTTGGCGAGCGCGCGTTTTTGGTCTGGTTTCAGCCGCGAAAACGACTTTTCTACAGGATCGTCTGGGTTCACCTCTGTAGTATACTGGCGACTTACCGGAGATGCGAAAATGCCGCACCGCCGAACATTTAACCTATTTCAACACGCATGGACCATAAGAAAGTAATTTCCGGATATAAGAAGCAGGGCGCGCGCATTGAAACGGCAGCGCGCGTAAAGCTGCGTACGAAGGCGGACATCGCTTTTTGGTACACGCCGGGAGTCGGTGTTGCCTCCTCGTATCTTGCGGAGCATCCCAAAGAGGCTCGGCAGATGAGCGTGAAGAAAAATTCAGTGGCGATTGTGTCTGACGGATCGGCCGTTCTGGGTCTCGGGAACATCGGCCCCTACGGCGCACTGCCGGTGATGGAAGGCAAAGCGCTTCTTTTTAAACAGATGGCAAACATAGACGCGTGGCCGATTGTGCTCGATACGCAAGATGCCGATGAAATCGTACGCGTAGTGAAAGCGCTCGCGCCGTCCTTCGGCGGCATTAACCTCGAGGACATTTCTGCGCCAAAGTGTTTTGCCGTTGAGGCGGCGCTTAGCGAACTGGGCATTCCGGTCATGCATGACGATCAGCACGGTACCGCTATCGTCGTGCTCGCTGGGCTCATTAACGCAGCCAAAGTTGCGAAGAAAACGCTTAGCAAGCTTACGGTGGTGATTAGCGGCGCAGGCGCCGCCGGTACTGCGGTTGCCAAGCTTCTGAGCGCTGCTGGGGTGAAAGACATCGTGCTACTTGACCGTGCGGGGATTATCTCTCCCGCTCGCCAGGATCTTACGCCGACAAAACAGGGACTACTTGCTTTTACTAACCCACGGAAGCTCTCCGGAGGGCTCGATGAGGCTCTGCGAGGCGCAGACGCGTTTGTTGGCGTTTCAGGCAAGGGCGTGTTGAGAGCAGAGCACGTGGCGCTCATGGCAGAAAACGCGATCGTGTTTGCTCTTGCGAACCCTGAGCCGGAAATCTTCCCCGAAGAAGCGAAGAAGGCAGGCGCGCTCGTTGTCGCGACTGGCCGAAGCGACTTCCCGAACCAGATTAATAACGCGCTCGTCTTCCCAGGCGTGTTCCGCGGGGCACTCGACCGCGGAGTGACGGCCATCACGGAATCGTCGAAGCTCCGTGCCGCCAAAGCGCTTGCGGCTTTGGTGCCGAAACCCACGGCAGCGAAAATCGTCCCCGATGTGCTCGACAAGCGCGTCGTACCTGCGGTCGCCAAAGCAATTCGATAAGCACAGTAACGCGCAAAAGGCCGCGCCTCTGGCGCGGCCTTTTGCTATGCTACTGGTATCTGTAAGCCTCGAAATCCATGAAAAAAGCCTCGCTCCTCGCTGCGGTTCTTATCGGCGTTTTTGCATTTACCGCCTCGGTCCACGCCCAAGCCGCAGGGGAGCGCATTCAGGATTTTTCCGCCTCGGTCACCATTAATCCCGACGCGTCGCTTTCTGTGCGCGAGACCATCGCGTATGACTTCGGGAGCGACGAGCGGCACGGGATCTACCGCGATATTCCCGTGAGTTACAAGACGCCACTCGGAACTACTTCTATCGGCCTAAGCGGTGTCGAGGTTACGGATCAAAACGGCGCGGCCTACCCGTTCACGGTATCGT
Source organism: bacterium (assembly GCA_021811365.1). Classification (GTDB taxonomy): domain Bacteria; phylum Patescibacteriota; class Minisyncoccia; order Phycocordibacterales; family Phycocordibacteraceae; genus C7867-001. Next base: position 5,819 of record JAJZPB010000016.1, on the reverse strand, counting down.
TTAGCGGTTTGAACGAAGACATTAAAATCGGCGATCCGAACCAGGTCATTTCAGGCGTGCATACCTATAACATCTCCTACCATGTTTCGCGCGCGATTAGTCACTTCAAAACCTACGATGAGTTGTACTGGAATGTGACCGGTAACGGCTGGCAGGTGCCGATAGAGCACGCGAGCGTGCAAGTCGTTCTTCCGAGCGCGGTTGCGAGCAGCTCGCTTACGACGTCCTGCTACGAAGGCGCGTATGGCAGCACCGAATCCTGTTTGATTGCTCCGGCTACGCAACGGGTACTTTTTGATGCAGCGCGGCCGCTCAATCCCGGAGAAGGCCTCACCGTTGCGGTTGGATTCCCCAAAGGACTCGTTGCGCAGCCGAATCCGTGGCAAAACTTCGTGCAATTCATTCTCGATAACTGGATTGTGGGCGTGCCGATTATCACCCTGCTCGGTATGACCGCGTTGTGGTGGACGAAGGGACGCGATCCGCGCGGGCGGGGCACCATCGTGCCCGAGTACGACGCGCCAGATAATCTTACGCCGCTTGAAATGGCAGCGGTGTTGAGCGAAGGCGGCAAACTAAAAACGTCCATTTCCGCAGAAATCATCTTTCTCGCTACACAAGGGCACCTGAAGCTCAAAAAGTTGCACGAAAAGTTTCTTTTTCTTTCCCATACCGACTACCAGCTTAGTCGCCTTGAGTCCAGTGCCGAATTGTCCGCGGCGGACCAGAAGCTCATGGACGCGCTTTTTAAAAGTGGCGCTTCGGTAACGCTTTCTGACCTAAAGAACGAGTTCTATAGCAACGTGCCGCCCATTCAAGCTGCCGCCAACACGTCGGTGGTGGCCAAAGGATATTTCCCCGCAAACCCATCGACCGTACGCGCGCTGTACTTTGGCGCTGGAGCAGTAGTGTTCGTGGGAGGTATTGTGCTAGAGACGACGTTGCAGAGCGCCGCTCTGCTCGTTAGCATCACGGTCTCTGGGATGATTATCGCGCTCTTCGGTCTCGTTATGCCGCGGACAACCAGGGCGGGCGCGATTATGCGCGAGCGTATCAAAGGACTCAAGCTCTATCTCGAAGTGGCAGAGAAGAACCGGATTGAGTTCCATAATGCGCCTGAAAAAAATCCGCAGCTTTTTGAGAAATTGCTGCCGTACGCGATGGTCCTTGGGGTAGAGAAGCAGTGGGCAACGCAATTCGAGAGTATCTATACGCAGCCGCCAGCGTGGTATGGCGACGCCCAGCTGGGCACATTCAACGCACTACTTTTTGCCGACTCGCTCCACTCTTTTAACGCGAGCGCTACGCACGCACTCGCGGCAGCGCCGAGCGGGGGGTCGGGGTCAATCGGCGGCGGATTCTCCGGAGGCGGTTTTGGTGGCGGCGGTGGGGGGAGTTGGTAGAACTTGTGCGCCAGGAAAGTAATTCTTGGACGCGTCTGCGCGCTGAGGCTGGCGACGCAGACGCCACCGGCATCGAATGCGTGCGGCAGGTTGTTTGACAGACCGTGGTATAATGAACCGCGTATGACCACTCTCTACATCGTCCTTGCCTTAGTAGTTGTTCTGGTGCTCTGGGCCATCCTCGCCTTTAATCGCCTCGTTACGCTCAAAAACCGAGCCAAGGAAGCTTGGGCCGACATTGATGTGCAGCTGAAACGCCGGTACGACCTCATTCCGAACCTGATTGAGACGGTCAAAGGCTACGCGGCACATGAGAAGACGGTTTTCGAAGACGTCACGAATGCGCGCACGAAGGCTATGAGCGCTACGGCTCCGGCCGACAAAGCCCAGGCGGAAAACATGCTCAGCGGCACGCTTAAGTCGCTCTTTGCCGTTGCTGAAAATTATCCTGACCTCAAAGCGAACCAGAACTTCCTTGAGCTCCAGGGTGAGCTTACCGATACGGAAGATAAGATTCAGGCAGCGCGTCGCTTCTATAACGGTACGGTTATGGCGCTCAACACCGCAGAGCAGACCTTCCCGACGAACCTGATCGCCGGCTCTTTCGGCTTTGGTCCGATGGATCTCTTCCAGCTCGGCGCTGCGGACGAAGCTGCACGCGAGCCGGTCAAGGTGCAGTTCTAACTATGGGTGAACCAAACAGCAAAGAGCTGCACCGCATTGCGGTGACGGGTATCATTTGGAAAGAGGTGGGCGGCATACGCACGTACCTTATAACCAAGCGCGCACCCCACAAAAAAGCCTGGCCGGGCAAGTGGACGGTTCCCGGCGGCGGTGTCGAAACCGATGACTATATGCAAAACGAAGCGGCGTATCAGAACAGCGAGAGTCCGCAGTGGTACAACGCCCTTGAAAACTCCCTCCGCCGCGAGATCCGTGAAGAGGTGGGTGTTGAGGTGAGCGAAGTGCAGTACCTGCTTGACGTGGCATTTATTCGTCCGGACGCGACGCCGACACTCGTACTCTCTTTTTACTGCAAGTACGCGAGCGGTGAAGTCGCGCTCGACGACGACGCGACCGAATACGCGTGGATCACTGCCGCTATGGCGAAGGACTACGAGTTCATCCAGGGCATTGACCACGAAATCGCGCTTGTCGACGAGCGGCTCGCAAAACAGCAGTAAAACGGATCGCTAAGGACCCTCTCCTGCGGACGGTACATGAAAAAATAAACCCGAGCGTATCATATATAGCGCATGGACTTCTACGCACAACGAACAAGCAACATCCGCCGTACCTGGGCGCTCATTACGGGCTTCCTGGTGGTCGTCATCGCAATCGGCTACTTTCTTTCGTGGTATTTCAATAATTCGTTTATCGTCATTGTGGCGGTGGTGATTGCGCTGGCAACCAACGTCTACGCGTATTGGGCGAGCGACAAGCTTGTGCTTTCGCTCAACCACGCTCGGCCCGCAACGCGCGAGGAATTCTTCGACTTCTATACCGTTACGGAAAACCTCGCCATTACCGCAGGCCTGCCGAAACCAACGCTGTATGTTATTGATGACCCGGCGCCGAACGCGTTTGCAACCGGGCGTGACGAGAAACACGCCGTTGTGTGCGCGACCACCGGCCTGCTTTCGATGATGAGCCGCACTGAGCTCGAGGGTGTGGTCGCGCACGAGCTCTCGCACATCAAAAATCGAGACATGCTTCTTATGACGGTCGCAGTTGTGCTCGCGGGGTTCGTGGCGATAGCAGCAAATATATTTCTGCGCATTTCGTTTTTCGGCGGCGGAAGGCGTAATGGCGAAGGCGAAGGCAACGTGATTCTGCTTGTGCTCGGTATCGTCGGTATCATTCTTGCTCCGCTTGCGGCGAAGCTTATCGAGCTTGCCATTAGCCGTCGGCGCGAATACCTGGCTGACGAGTCCGGCGTTTTGCTGACGCGCTATCCCGAGGGGCTTGCCTCGGCGCTCCAGAAGATTGGTGCATATCAAATGCCGATGCAGCACCCGAACCTTGCAACGGCACACCTTTTTATGAACGACCCGTTCGGTCCTAAAGGCACGAAAGGGCAAGGGTCGGCTGGGTGGATTGAACGCCTTTTCTCGACCCATCCTCCCATCGCTGAACGCGTAAAGCGCCTACTTCACCCGGGAACCTAATCGAGCGCATGGAACATAGTCCAAATAGACCGGCTTCTCACGAGCACGGAATTCTCGCGGAGGGAGATGCTTTTGAAACTGAAGCCCACAAAGAACTGCCAGCGGAGGCTCCGCGTACGCACGCAGAAGCAATGCGCGAATTGGGCAAGGTCGCGAAAGAGGTGCTGGCTGCCCGCGACTTGGATCTTGCCAGGCGCTTGGAATCGGTCATGGCCGATTTGCATATGAGCTACGCGGCGCAGGCGGTAGTCACAGAAACCCTGCGTCAGAAGCTGTTTGAGGCTCGTGAGAAAGCGCGTCTTGCCGATGTCGACGCACTTACGGGTTTACTCAATAGGCACGGATTCCTTCCGGCCTTCGAGAATATGGTTACGGGGTACCTCCACCACACCCGCGCAGGCGAATCGGAGGGGCGCCAACAGCCCTGTTTTCTTCAGGTCGACCTCGATGGATTCAAACAGGTGAACGACACCTTCGGCCACGCCGCAGGAGACCGGTATCTCGCGTTTGTTGGCGAACGGCTGCGCGGCGTATTCAAGCGCGAAAACGACCTAGTGGTCCGCTTGGGCGGCGACGAATTCGGGGCAGCTTTCATGGTACCCAATGAATCCGTTGCGCGAGAGAAGGCGGAGGAAATGCGTGCCGCGGTTGCGAGCGCATCGCGCGCGGCGCACGCACAACTCCATCTCCCCGACGAGTCGGGCCATGTTTCAGCGAGCATCGGGTACGCGCTTTTTGATACAGATGCTCACGCAGGACCGAAAGACCTGCTGCGGGACGCTGACTACGCGACGTATGTTGCAAAACACAACGGGAAAAACCGGGCCGTTTCGGCACTTGAAGCAGCGACGCTTGACGTCGGTGGCAGTATCGCTAAAACGCACCGGCGGCTCCATGGTCCAATCAAGACCGGGCAAAACGAATCAGAGGAACCTGCTCCTTTCGGTACGGATCTTAAGGCGGCGTAAGTGTGAGCGCAGCACACGTGGGTGCTGCTTGTAGTTTTTCGGAGCCGATTTCCTCACAGGAGTACACAGAGCCGCGTGGTACGATAGCGAGGTAGCTTCGCTTTTTCCCAATCAGCATGGTTGACCTTGGTCTCTATAATTTTATAAAGAATGCGCTTGCACGGGGACAAACCGAAGCGCAGATTCGGGATACGCTCACAAAGGCGGGCTGGGCCGCGCTTCTCGTCGACGAGGCCGTTGCCGCAGCAAAAGAGGGAAAGGAGCCTTATGTACCGCACCTCAACACAGACGCACCGGGTACTGAACACACTGAAGAAGTAGCGGGTACGGTTCCTGGGGGAGAAGCTAAAACATGGTCTCAGCGTCTCTTCCCCATGTTTTACGGCCGCATCGGCGTAGGTGGATACTGGAAAGCCGTACTCGTTGAGTTCCTCTTACTGGTGACGCTTTGGGCGGTGCTGTCGTTTGCTGCTGTAGCTTTTTTGCAAGGAGGACGGGTCAACGGTCTGTGGGGAGCGGGAGCGGTCGTTCTTTCGGCAACCGCGCTCGGTATGTTCTTTCGAGGCGTGTTTGGTTTTTTTGGAGCGGGAGTTATCGTACGTCGGCTGCACGACTTAGGTTTTTCTGGCTGGACGCTTTTTATTTTTTTCCTTCTTCCGGCAGCCGGGGTAGCGGGAACGCTCCTTTTCGGAAGTTCCGGTATATACGTGGCCAGCTTGGTCGCCGTTGCTGTGCTCTGGCTGGTTCTCGCATTCTGGCCCGGCTCATCGCAACCGAATCGCTACGGGTCGTTTACATACTATTCTTTGCGGGCATCGTATTTTGGTAACGGAGGCGTGGGGCGTTCTTTTGGGGTAGCTGCAGTCGCTGGTCTCGCAAGTGCGGTACTCTTTATGCTTTTAGGAGGAGCGGTAGTCGGCGCGCTGTTTCCAACTGCGCATGAAATTATCGTGCCCAGCATCGCAAGCACAACAGCGCAGGTCTCCGCGGGCAGCGCGCCGTGGTGGTAGCCGCGCAGCGAGCCTGGGGTTCTTTGCTGCTGCATTCCGCCCGTAGGTGTCGTCAGCGCTCTTTTTTGCTATAACAGATAGGCGCTTGGAGGCGTCGCATAGTGGTCTAGTGCACCGCCTTGGAAAGGCGGCAGGCTCGAAAGGGTCTCGAGAGTTCGAATCTCTCCGCCTCCGCCCCTAGGACTTTTTATCGGCAGTATGCCGAGCCTTATTTTGAGCGGCGCTTATGCCACGTATCTCAAAGAAATCTAGAGACCGCGCAGAGATTCG
>JAJZPB010000032.1 GCA_021811365.1 bacterium | reverse complement strand
TCGACTTTCCTGGGAGACCGTGCCTACCGTTCTTGAAGCGCTGGTGCGCGAGGCGGTCCTTATCAAGCGGTACCTGCCTCCGGCAAATGTCGATGGCAAAGACGATTCGACGTTTTTATATGTTGCGGTGACCGATGAGCAGATGCCGCGCATACTTACTGTACGCGGCAAGGATATCGACATGGTGGCGAAGAAAATTCGCGATGGGCAGCCCGTTAAAGCGGTCTACGGGCCGTTTCCTTCCGGTCCGCAGCTGCGAGCGGGGTTGCGACTCATACGGAGGATTTTTCCATTCTACGATACGCCACGACCCGTTACTGATGGGAGCAAACATCAGACCGCGAAGGTGGAGTTCAATAGGCAAATCGGCCACTATCCGCAGAAAGCTACCGATCCTAAGCAGTATGGCATCGCCATACGCAACGTTATGCTTTTCCTTTCCGGAAAAGGAAAGGAGCTGCGCAGGACTCTTGAACGCGATATGCGCCTTGCCGCGAAGGAGGAACGTTTTGAGGATGCCGCTCAGGCGCGTACAGCGCTGTATGCGCTCGACCACATACAAGACGTTTCGCTGATTACGGGTTCCGGTTGGGACACTCAGCGCACGAAGACCGGTATGCGCGTTGAGGGCTATGATACCGCGCACCTTTCGGGTACCAACGCGGTAGGCGTGATGACCGTACTTGAGGACGGTGCACCCGCAAAAAGGGAGTATCGCACGTTTACGATTCGCGGCGTGAAGAAAAACGACGATATAGCCTCGCTTCGCGAGGTGCTTTCGCGCAGACTCGCTCATGCTGAGTGGCCGCTGCCCACCGTTATCGTCATAGACGGAGGGAGAACACATAAAAAGGCAGCAGAGTCCATACTGAGCACCGCAGGCCTTGCTATCCCTGTCGCAGCAGTCGTCAAGGATAATCGGCATCGACCGCGGGAAGTAATTGGCGCTCGACTGGCGAAAATCACTGAAGCAGATGCCGTGTTGGTAAATGCTGAGGCGCACCGCTTCTCGCTTGCACGCCATCGTGCAGCCAGAAGTAGGAAGCTGCGCACGCCTTAAAAAGCGCTTCGTGTCGCAAGACAACCCTCCTGTGAAGAGCAGGAACACCAGCGTTATCGCAGAAGCGATGCCTGAGCTGGTATACTTTCTCTATGGCACTAACCGTTGGCGTGTTGCGGGGCGGACCAAGTCGGGAGCACGAGGTCTCGCTGAAGAGTGGCGCGGCAATCCTCGCCGGGCTACCCGAAGACCTATTTACTGCGCGTGATATTTACATCGATAAAGCAGGCCAGTGGCACGACCGTGGCAGACCCGTAACCCCGAGCCGCGCGCTGCGGCAGCTCGATGTTGCGCTCATTGCGCTTCACGGCGAGTATGGTGAAAGCGGCGAGGTGCAGCAAATGCTCACCCTCCACGGGATTCCTTTCGCGGGCGCGGACGCGTTCGGGACGCAACAGGCGCGTCATAAAGCAATCGGGAAGGCGCTTGCGGAAAAGGCAGGTGTTCGCACCCCAGCCTTTCGGTATATTGAACGCATTGAGAATGCGGAAGCGGGGGTGCACGATGCTATACGTGCATTCCAGCAGCCGGTCGTCGTGAAGCCTGTGGGTTGGGGATCGTCGGTAGGCGTCTCTATCGTCGGCGGGTATGCCGCCGTTCTGGCCGCAGTCCGCTCCCTTTTCGGCAGTGGTGCTGATGGGGTGCTCATTGAGGAACGGATCCGCGGTCGCGAAGCGACCGCGGGTGTTCTTGAGAACTTTCGTGGGGAAGCGTTTTATGCGCTGCCGGTGATTGAAATTGTCCCTCCTGAGAACGACTTCTTTTCATACGAATCAAAATACAACGGCGCAAGCCGCGAGATATGTCCTGGCAACTTTTCGAGAGAAGAAACACAAGAGTTGCAGAAGGCTGCACTGACCATGCATCAAATGCTTTCGCAGCGGCACTATTCGCGCAGCGATTTTATCGTTTCTCCGCGCGGTGTCTACTATCTTGAGACGAACAGCGCTGCTGCCGTCGGGCTTACCCCTGAGTCGCTTCTGCCGAAGTCGTTAGCGGCGATTGGTTGCAAATTTCCGGACTTTCTTGCGCATCTTGTCACGCTCGCGCGTGCATGAACGAAAACCTCGCGCAAACGTACGACCGCATAGCCGAGGAGTGGCATAGAGACCACCAATCTGACGATTGGTGGGTTACGGGAACGAATGAATTTCTCGCGCGGCTATCGCCGGGGGCAGAAATTCTCGATGTGGGATGCGGAAGCGGCGTTAAAGCCGCATACTTGTGCGCGCACGGGTTTCAGGTGACCGGCATCGACATTTCGGAGGGTTTGCTTGCCATTGCGCGCCGGGAATCGCCTGGCTCTACGTTTAAAAAACTCTCGATGACTGAGCTCGATACGCTTGAAAACCACTTTGATGCAGTTTTCGCTCAAGCATCTCTACTGCACATCCCGCGTAAGGACGCCTCTTCGGTCGTTAAGGGCATGGTCGAGAAAGTGATGCAAAACGGACTTGTATATCTAGCTGTAAAAGAGACACGGCCAGATAAGCCCGAAGAGGGTATTGTGAAAGAATACGATTACGGGTATGAGTACGAACGCTTTTTCAGCTATTTCACCATGAACGAGCTTGAGTCATATTTGCGTGATGCTGGTGCTGCTGTGGTTTGGAAGTCTCGCAATCCGAGCCCATCCGGAAAAACGGTGTGGCTCCAAATTATCGGAAAAAAGTGTTAGGATAGCGAACATGGGCCGCTAGCTCAGTTGGTGAGCTATGCTTTTTGCTACGGCGTCCGGTACAAATGCAAATCGCTGCTCTTTAGAATTGGAACGTTTGGTGGGCCCATAGCTCAGCTGGTAGAGCACCACATTTGCAATGTGGGGGTCAGGAGTTCGAATCTCCTTGGGTCCACCAAACGCTTCAGTGTACGAGCCTCTATTGTGTCGTTTGCATTTGCCCTCGCTTCTTACAGGTACAACACCACAGTTGCAATGTGGGGTCGCAGGTTCGAATCCTGTATGGTCCACTAGAAGCTCAGTTGGTAAACCTTTGCCATACTTCGTACGGAAGACTTTGCTGGCGCGTCACTCGGCTAGGACTCGCACGCAGACGCGCGGTTTACCTCTACTCTTTTC
>JAJZPB010000015.1 GCA_021811365.1 bacterium | reverse complement strand
GTATCTCGAACGGCTGTCGGAGGGGTGCGGTGTCGTGCATAGCGCGAGCCGTATCCTGCTGCGGGGCTGCCGGCTTAGGCAGCGGCGGGGGCGTACTCTGCTCTACCGCGCGCGGTTCAGGCGCCTGTGGCACATGCGGCTCTACAGCACCTGGTCCGTCGGGCGGCACGCGCCTTTCAGTAACGTGCGCAAGCGTACTGCTAAGGTTCTGCTGCTGCTTGCCCGCGATAGAACTGCGTTCCTGGTTCGCTTTTTCCGCCATGGAGCGCAAGATGTTCCGCAGCTCTCCGGGGCTCTTTTGCGCCGGTTGCGGCTGGGCCTCGCGCGGGCTTGGCGCAGCCTGCTCGCGTACAAACGGGCGCTGGGGACGTTGCGACGGCCCTTGGCGCACTGGCTCGCTGTGGCGCTGCGCGAGGTGGTCGTTCGGGCGAACAGGCTCGCTCGTGCTGTGGGCTGTATGCGACGGGGTCGTGTGCGCCACGTACGGAGTTGACGCGTTCGGGCGCTTTGCTGGGACCCGCCGCATGCGCGCGTCTTGGGGCGCTTCGGCGTCGAGACTAGCATTAAGCTCGTCCATGATTGCCTGCTCGATTTTGCTGCGCTGCGCGGCAAACCGCTTGCGCGAAGCGCCGATGATTTCATTTCGGTAGGACGCCTGCGGCGGTTCTATAGGCGGCAGCGTCACCGCTGAAAACGGCGCGCTCCCGACGCCGTCGATCATGAGCGAAAGATAAATTTGGTTGCGATCGAGATTGACGATGTCTTCTTTGGTGAACACCGGCATGAATACCGTCTCGAGCGTTTCCGCGTCAAACGGCCCGACGCGAAAAGACACCGTCGTGCCGACGTTGCCGAAGACCGCATCGCGCACCTCTTCTTCCATCTGCTCGATGTACTGGTGGGCGATAACGAGGTTGAGGCGGTACTTGCGTGCTTCAGAAAGAATCTCCGCAAATGTTTCGTTGGCAAAGTTCTGAAATTCGTCGACATAAAAGTAGAACGCCGGCAGCCTGCGCAGCTGCTCCGGCTGCGTATCGGCGCGGCTCATAGCCGAAAGAAAGATGCGCGTCGTGAGCATCGAACCCAAAAGGCGCATGTTCGTCTCTCCGACAAGCCCTTTGGAAAGGTTTATGAGAAGAATCTTCCGGTCATCCATCATCTCTCGAATATCGAAAGACGACTTCGGCTGGCCGATGATGTTGCGGATGAGTGGGTTGCCGGTAAACTGGCCAATTTTGTTCTGAATAGCGGGCGTCGCTTCTTGGGTGTAGCGATCGCCGTAGTTGGCGAACTCTTTCAGCCAAAAATCCTTTACAACCGGATCTTTCACGTTGTCGATCACGCGCTTCCGGTACTCCTTGTCGGTGTACATGCGATTAACGCCGAGCAAAGTCGCGTCCGGGTACTCAAGCAGCGCGAGCAGCGTATTCGTCAGAATGTACTCCATACGCGCGCTCCACGCGTCCTGCCAGATTTTCTTGAACGTTGCCATGAGGCCAGACACCACCAGGTGGCGCTTGTCGTAGCCGACGTCCTCCATCACGTTAAACGCGATAGGGTTGTCCATGTCGAACGGCGCGAAGTAGACGACGTCGTTAATGCGGCTCTCGGGTACATAGTCGAGCAGACGCTCCACCGTACCGCCGTGCGGATCGATAAATGCGAGGCCTTCTCCGCACTGCAAATCTTGAATCGCTAGGTTTTCGAGCAGGGTTGATTTGCCCATGCCGGTCTTCCCGATCACGTACATGTGGCGATCGCGATCCTTTGCCTTTATACCGAACGGCACGCGCTTCCCGCGGCTGTCGGTCGCGGCAAAGTAGGTTACGCGTTCAGGATTGTCCATCGAACTTCAGTATAGCAAAGCACCCCCGTTCGTCTGTACGAATAGGGGTGTGCGTTTAACAGCTTGCGTTTTAAAACGCGCCCATCTGTGGCGGGCTTGATGACTCGCTCGAGGCAGGTGCCTCGGCAATGTCCATAGGCAGCGCGCGTACCGGCGGCTCAGGCTCAATGACCGAAGAAGACTCAAATGCGTTATGCGCACGGCGCATGTCGCGCATGCGCCACGAGAGGCCAACGAGAAATACCGCTACGCCAAGAGCAAACTCGAGCACCGCGCGCAGCGTGAGCGGCAGGCCCGATACCGGTGCGAGTACAATGAGGACGCCCAAAACCATAAGGAGACCAGCGCGTGACATGACTCGATTCTATCAGGGAGCGACTATGACGACAAACTCCCCGCGCGCAGTGTCCCGATGCGTCGCGTAGTGCGCGGCGACCTCGCGCGGCGTACCGATGACCGTCTCTTCGTGAATTTTCGTGAGCTCGCGGCACACCGCAACCTGGCGCGTTTCCGGCAAGGCGGCCGCGAGAGCGGCGAGCGCCTTGTCGATGCGGTGCGGCGATTCGTAAAACACGACCGTGCGCGATTCCTCGGCAATTTCGTTAATGAGCGTCTGCCGACCTTTCTTGTGCGGCAAAAAGCCGAGAAAGACGTACTCCGCACAGGGTAATCCAGCAATCGACAGCGCCGCAGCCACCGCCGACGGCCCGGGGATTGTTTCGATGCGCACCGTGTCATCGAGACGCGCTCGCACAAGCGCGACGAGCGCCTGCCCCGGGTCGCTGATGCCAGGCGTACCCGCGTCGGTTACAAGCGCAACGCGCTTCCCTTCTCCCAAAAGGGCAAGCACGCGCTCGCCCGCTAGACGACCACTGCGCGCGTGATAGACCAGAAGCGGCTTGCTGATGTCGTACCGGGAGAGCAGCTTACTCGTCACACGCGTGTCTTCACACGCAATTGCGTCGGAGCGCTTCAAGGTCTCGAGCGCGCGCAGCGTGATGTCGCCCAGGTTCCCTATGGGCGTTGCGACGACGGAGAGAGTTCCCTGGTCGGTCATGCCGCGCACTGTAGCAAAGTGTCGGACATTTGACGAGTACCTAACTCGTGGTACATTCATTTCGGAACCAACTACGAAGGAGGATGACGTGTTTCGGTCCAAGGACTGCATACAACACAACGGGCCTGGCTTTTCTGTGTACTTTCTGAGCCCCTTTGGTGTCTCAGGACACCTCATGACGAAAGACGACGCGCAACAAGCGCTACGCAAGCTCGGCCTGAGAAACGTGTTCGTGCCGCAAACCAGTCCAGTCGCACGCGCGCGGGTAGTAAGCCCGAACCTCGAGTACTACTGCATGACGCCGGTGCATGAATTCCCTAGGGCGCAGGCGACCGATGCAGAAGCAGCGTTTATAAACGAAGCGGGCGAGGGCGCGGCGGCTCGCTACGGCGGATGCATCAAGGGCGTCGCGGTCGGACGCGGGTATCAGCTCTACTTTCACGCAGGGCGCGATTCTCTTATGGACTTCGCTCGCGGGTACGACGAGTGGTGTGCGGAACATGAAACTCCCCACGTTCTGCACCACGCTCGCGGACCACGACAGCACGAGAGTATCGTTTACGCGATTGCTGCTGCCTTCGAGGGGCGCGGCGTACGGGCCAGCGACGTGCGAATCAACGGCTATGGCTGCATTGATCCGCATCGGTTTATCCACTCGCCGGAAGACCCCGTGCACGGCACCCGCAACCGTATCCGTATACGGTACCTCGAGCAACGAGACTTGATGCGAGCCCTCACCTCCGACTATGGACTGGATCTGTGCTCTCTGCTCGCCATCCAAGCTGAAAGAATCGGCATGCAGGTGGGAGATCTTCGATACCTCCCGTCCGGGGACGCCTTCCCCACCACAGGACATCCCGATCCAGAAATGAGGCAGCTCCGCTCGCTCGGCGTGTTTATCCGAGAAGCGTGAGCGGATCGGAGCTACGGGTCGGCACTATGCCGACCCGCTTGTTTTTTATCCGAATAGGCGTAGAACGTACCCAGGCTTGCACCAACAGGAGGGCTGACCCTTGGCCACTATCGTAGCGGCAATACTCTTCGACTACGCTCTCGACCGCTACGGGAGCATTACCGTCGGCGAGGGTTCGCGGCGAGCATGCGAGCATGCCGTGCGACTTGCCTACGCTCACCCCGATTCGATTGTCTTTTTTGCTGCACGTGCGTCGCCCGACCCAAAGTGGCGGAACATACCGCTCGGCAATTCTGCGCGGCGATACATGAAGACGATCGCTCCGGACGTGCTGACGACATTCCGGGAAGCGGACACGTTCAACACGTTCGGGGAAATTCTTTCGCTTGCGCGCTATCTCGTTGCGCGGCGAGCGACCGAACACGACACTGTGCTCATTGCGGTGAAGTGGTGGCACGCACCGCGCGTGCGCATGCTCGCGCACGGGATCTTCGCGCACCTGAAGCTGCACTGCCCTGTGACAGTGTGCCCGCACTGGTTTCGTTTAACGCCGAAGACGTTCGCCCACGAACTCGGTGCGCTCCCGGCTGACTGGAGCCGAATCAGGCAGATCTAGCCGTGTGGACTACCTCGACTGCCCGTGCGCGTCCCTCCGGGACGCGCACTTCTTTTTGCACAAGCGCATCGGCCACCTTGTAGATGTCGCCAGCACCCATGGTCATAACGGCATCGCCTTCTTTCGGCTCGCTCTCAAATGCGGCTTCAATTTCTGCGAAGCTTGCTGCGCGCGCTGGCGTACCGTTTGCCGCAATTGCCGCAGCCAGCTTTCCGCTTGAGACGCGGCCGTCGTCTACCTCGCGCGCAGCGTAAATGGGCGCAACCAGCACTTCGTCTGCGCCAGTGAACGCTTTTGCGAAGTCTAAAAAGAGGTCGTGCGTGCGGCTGTAGAGATGCGGGTGGAATGCTATGAACACACGACCTTCGGTCTTTTCTCTGAGCGCGCTGAGCGTACTCGCAACCGCCGTCGGATGGTGCGCGTAGTCGTCGAACACGTCCGCGCCGTGCAGGGTTTTACCCTTGTATTCAAAGCGGCGCCAGGTGCCGCGGAAGCTGGCGAGCGACTGAGCGAGCGACGTGTCTGGCAGATCGGGCCGTACGAGCCACGCCGCTGCTGCGGCGGCGCGGGCATTCATCTGGTTGAACGCCCCCGGCAGGAGCAGTTCGCGCGACGGCTCCCGGGTGTAATCGATGACGCGCGCCTGCGCGCCCTCAAGGACCGGCGCGATATTCGGGTTGCGCGGATTCGTGACAATCGCACCGTGCGCGGGAACCTTCAGCACCGCCTTCCGGAAGCTCTCCTGAAGCGCTTCTAGGGATGCAAAGTAGTCGGTGTGATCCCACTCAAGATTCGTGATGACGAGCATTTCGGGCGACAGCTCGAGCAAGTGATCTTTGTATTCGCAAGCTTCGACCACAAAAAGATCTGAGTCGCCATGCACATAGTTGCTCTCGAAATCCCGCACGATGCTTCCCACGATTACGGTCGGTGATTCCCCCGCGTCGATCAAAATCTTCGCCAGCATACCGGTGGTGGTCGTCTTGCCATGGGTGCCTGCAACGGCAATCGTGCGCTTCCCTTCTGAAACCTTGCCGAGCATCTGAAAATACGAGCACTGCCGTATGCGCAGCTCCGCTGCGCGAACGCGCTCCGGGTTATCAGAGGGCACTGCGTCGCTGTACACCACCCACTCTGCGTCCTCGGGTACATTTTCCGCGCGCTGTGGCATCTGCACCGTAATACCGCTCTTCTCGAGCATTTGCGTCACCGGGCTCGCGCTCCTGTCCGAACCAGTCACCCGGGCGCCGCGATCGGCAAAATACTGCGCCAGTGCGCTCATGCCAACGCCGCCAATACCCACAAAATGAATTCTTTCTATCGACATACCACCTGGCGCTTATGCTGCAACCTTGTCATCCTTCGATTTTATCAGACTCTCGGCCTGACCAGGTATCGGCCTCAATGGGCGTATCCGGGCCGAACATTGCTCGCACGCGCCTGCGGAAAAGCGAAACGTCTGCACTGGCCCGAAAGCGCACTGCACCGCCTCCCCGTTCGGTGCGTCCAAACGTTTCGCGCACGCGTTTCGAAACCGTACGGGTCGGATCAAGCACTACCAGTTTCGGGAAGACGCGTTCAAAGGTGCTGCGCGCGAGTAAGTAGTGCGTACAGGCGAGCACCAGTCCTCCATACACGGCCGTATCAATTTCAAGAAACGCGTCGCGAATGCGATTCTCGAGCTCCTCCTCGGGCGCGCCAAACTCAATCGCAGCGGCAAGTCCCGGCAGCGCGACCGATTTTGCAACGACGCCCGCTGCGTTGAGCGCCGACTGATAGACGCCGGAAGCAATGGTCGCAGGAGTTGCCGCAAGAAGGAGTGGCTGCTTCAGCGCCGCAGCGCGCGCCACGGTCGGCTCAATCATCTCGACGAACCGGTCGCGCGGAAGCCCGAGGAGCTCCGGGTAGTTGCCCTGAAGCACGGTCGAAGCGGTATTACACGCGCTCACGACGCACGTGGCACCCGCGCGCCTCAGCTCAGCGACAGCGTTCGTCACGACCTCGAACAGCTCGGCGCGCGACTTTTCTCCGTAGGGCGCATGCGCAAGGTCGCCAAAGTAGAGCAGGTCTGCGTCCGGCAGCTCCTCGCGGATTGCACGCAAGACCATGAGTCCACCCGAACCCGAATCGAACACGCCGATCATGATGCGAAAACAATATCGGCAATATCGCGCCGCAACGCATTAATGGCATCCGTGCTTCCGCGCTTTGGGTACGCACGGTTCGAGAGGTGCGCGAAGGCGCGACCGCTTCTCGGGTCGATTACCACACAGGTGCCCGTAAAGCCCGTCTTGCCAATCATATGCTCGTGCGCGTGTTTGCCCATAAACTTCGGCTGGTTAAGCTCCCAGCCGACGCCACACGACTGTCCGGCAATAGAGAGCGCGTTAGTAGTCATGAGCGAAATGGCGTGCTCGGCAAAGATCTGCGCGTTTCCAAACGAGCCTCCGTTGAGAATCATTTCTGCAACATTGAGGAGATCGCAGGCATTTGAAAAGAGGCCTGCGCAACCAGGGTCGTAACCCGCGCTCTCCAGAATGAAAGCCGTCTCATCGTGTACGACGCCCTGCACTTCGCCGCGCCAGGAGACGATCTCGGTTGGCGGGATTTCTTCCGGTTTACTCGGATGGAATCCTGAGTGACTCATGCCAAGCGGATGCAAGATGCGTTCTTGCGCAAGTGCGTATAGTTTCTTACCAGAAATCCGTTCGAGGATTATGCCGAGCAAGTTCGCCGGCGTGTTGCTGTACTGGTACTGCGACCCCGGAAGGAAAGCAAACGGCCGATTATACAGGAAGTCAAAAATGTCTTCCGCCCTCTGATGCTCGTAAGAGAAATTCGGGTCGGGGTTCTTTGCTAAGGCGTAGGTGTACGTGAGCAAGTGTCGAATTAAACCCTTCTCACGGCCAGGCGTGGAGATTTCGGGAATATACGTGATCACCTCTTCGTCGAGTCCAAGTTTTCCTTCTTCGATGTACTGAAGCGCCAGTAAACCAACCGGCACGGCTTTTGTGATTGAGGCGACGTCATACACCGTATCCTCCACGACCACCGGACTGCTTTCGTCGTAAGTAAATCTGCCCGTAGTGATACAATCGCGCGTACCCGCACGAGTCACAACCCCCGTAACTGCGCCAGGAAAAACGTGCTCTGCTACTCCTCGCTCAAGACGTTCTCGAATGGCCGTAGAGCTGGTCATAGCCCAGCGACGAGCGCAGTGAACTGGTCGCCGCGGTCGTATTCGTTTTTGAACATACCGAACGAAGCAAAGGCAGGGCTGAAAAGAATAGGCCCGCCATCCGCAACTGAAAGCGCGCGGTGAAGCGCTTCCTCTAGCGAGTTCGCGCTTTCAAAGCGGATACCTGCTTTGGTAAATTTTTCCTCAAGCGCGACAGAACCGGTGTACTTCTCGTGTTCGAGGACTATGACATTTGCGCAGCGCGCGCCAATCGTTACTACGAGCGCGTCGAGCACCAGGCCCTTGTCTGAACCGCCGACGATGAGCGTGCTGTTTTCTCCGAGTGCCGAAAGACCGGCAACGGTCGCCTCAGGGGTCGTCGAGTTAGTATCGTTATAGATTTTCGAGCCATCCACTTCCCGCAGAAGTTCAAGACGGCCGGGCACCCCGGGAAACGCTTCGAGCGCGCGGCGGCTTACCTCGTCCGGAACGCCCCACGTACGCGCCGCTACGAGCGCGAGCGCTGCGTCGTAGCGATTGTGCTCCCCGGGAATACGAAGCAGCCAGTCGTTCGGCAGCTTTGACTCGTCCGCAATAACCGTATGGGCAACGATAGTTTCTCCGAACGCCTCAATGAGCATGGGGGCGCACTGTTTGCCGATAACGAGCGTGTCGTCCGGGTCTTGATACAAAAAAATGTTTGCCTTGTCGGCCAGGTACTGACCTAGGTCTTCTTGGTAGTAGTTACGGTGATCTGAGTAAAAGGTCGTGAACACGGCAATATGCGGCGAAAGATTCGCTTCGCCGAGTCCCTGACACTGCCACGAATCGAGTTCAAGCACGGCGACATGCTCCGACGTTGCTTCCTTAAGTAGGGCGAGCGTCGAGACGCCGCGCACATTGCCACCAAGGAGCACTCGCTCCCCTGCCTCGATGAGGATTGCTGCAATCATGTGCGTGGTCGTCGACTTGCCGCGCGTGCCGGTCACGCCAATAGCGCGCAGCTCTGAGAGTTCCAAAAAAAGATCGGCGCTCATGCGAACCGGAATGCCCTGCGTTTTCGCTTCCGCTATGTAGGGAGAGTCAAGCGGAACCCCGGCCGCTTTCAGGATCAAATCACGTCCACGGAAATCCTCGAGCCGATGCTCCCCGAGCACGAAAGTAATGTTCGGGAACGACTCGAGCTGCGCGACGCTCTCCGCGAGCTCTTCGCGCGTCTTCAGGTCCGTGACTATAAGTTCTGCGCCGCACTCCGCCAAATAGGCGGCGTCACCGACACCACGGCCGAGTACGCCGAGGCCCATAACCGTGATTTTCTTCCCATGGAAATATGCCCGAGCGTCCATTAGGCCATCGTAGCGTACCTGGGTACGCTACGCACGCCCGTTCTCTAAGCAACGAGAACCGTTACTTGCACGAAACCGTACTTGTTGCGTAGCTATGAGCCAACTGCAACGGCTGAGCGCTTTTGGGAACTGAAACGAGTTCAAAGGGATGCACAGTCGCCTTGCTTGTGGTGCACCCCGGGCCTGGCTTTTGGAACAGAATGTGGACCATGCGCACGGCTGCGTTATCTTCAACCCCTGAAACGGTCACGGAGTACCCAACGCTCGGCTCTGCGCCCGCAAAAATCGCCAACACGTCGTTAGCTTGGAAATCCACGTTCGGCTCGGTACTGCTCGCGTTCATGCTTTTCCAGAGAGAATCGAGCTGGCCTTTGTCCACGAGCACATAGTTCACTCGTTTGGAAACGTTCGCCTGTTGTCCCTTTGTAAGTACGGTGACCGGTACGGACGCAACGGCCGCCGACTCCGACCCCGCCGCAGTTACGCTGCTGGATGTCCGAGCACTGCTATAAAATATCAAATAGGCTCCGACGAGAAGCGCCGCGAGCGATAGCCCTACAAGAATCGTGCGATCGCGCATTACCATGAGTATACGGCGAATTTTCCGGTGCCTATGGGGCTTCTGTGGATATACCCCCGAGCGCAGCTCCCCGCGGAGAGAAAGAATGCGAGCGTGTGCCGCACAAAATACTTCGCACTACTCGAGTGCCAGAGGAATACGTCTACTTGCGTACGGAAGATATGCCCCTGCACCGCCGCTGCTACAGATTGAGACGAACGGGCATTCTTTATACGGACTGGGCACGGGTAAAGCCCTCTGTGCACGCTCTAGGATTCGAACCTACTACCAAGCGAGCCGAGTAATGAGTAAACGTTTTCGTTTGCTCATTCGAGGTAAGCGCTGGGAGGAAGCTTGCAGGCAAAGCTTAGGACCGCTCGAGTATCAGTCGAGTTGGTTCCACAGTCTTCTGTTTTCAGTGCACGCTCTAGGATTCGAACCTAGGACCGCTCGAGTATCAGTCGAGTGCTCTACCAACTGAGCTAAGCGTGCACTGAAAACACAAGAAAAGTACTAAGCCAACTGAGCTACGCGTGCACAGAGGGCTTTACCGCTCTTTCAGGGGCATTCTACCAGAAATCCCCAGCGCCTTCCAGCACTCTTCATTTTAGACCCGTATACTGTAGCTGTTTATGCTAGCGCGGTTACATCGGAAGCACCAAGGTGGAAACATTTGCTCGGGCGAGGCTGCACCGGCCTCGCCACTAACTTTTCCCTCCAGTTGTATGCGTACTACATTTAACGGCACTATTCGAAACAGGCCGCGCGAGCCGAAGCGGATCCGCAACGTGCGGATGTCGTCGCTTGAAGAGAAGCTGCGCCGCCACCGCAATAAAAAGCGAACGTGGCGGCGATGCGTAAGCCGCCTCTCGCAAATCGATACAGATCGCCTGAACGTAGATGCCGCCTCCCTTGAGGCGGCATCGTAGGTTTTTAGATCCAAAAGGAGGCGCACACTTCCGTGCGCGCCTAGTGGTGAGAGGGCTTGTTGCCACTCACCGTGATGGTGATGTGTGCCGCATCTTGATCGGCAGAAACCGCACGCATCATTTCCCGTACAAGAGCGACGAGCGTACCCTCTTTCAGCTTTCTCCCGTCGCCGAATTCAGCATCGCGGACCGCAAGCACGCCTCTGTCCGCTACTACCCGGCCTTCGACTTTTCGCGTAGCCATGAACTCCCCTTCCGCTCTAGAGTAACCTTCTCAAGCATAGCAAAACCCGCGCGGCCATGCAGGCCGCGCGGGTTTTGCAAACGTACGTGAAAAGAAAGATGTAATGCGCTCTTTTGTTCCGCCTATTCCGTTCCCACTCGAGAGCTCATATGTGGCTCTCGAGCGACCACCGGGTTACGTTATCCGGCTTCCGGGTACCGTTTAGAGACGAGTACCATCTCTCCATCAATCCGAAGATCGATGATCGACATGATGTCCTTTCGGGACACCCACTCCAATTGGAAATGTTCCACGACCAGCTTCCGCTAGCCGTGCCTTGTTACGACTTACTCCCTGTCACTGAATTTGCCGTAGTACTGCACGAGGCAGTCCTTCGGGCACCCCCAGCTCCCTTGAGTTGACGGGCGGTGAGTACAAGACTCGAGAACGTATTCACGGCGGTTTGGCTGACCCGCCATTACTAGCGATTCCGGCTTCATGAGGTCGGTTGCAGACCTCAATCCGTACTGGGGTTGGTTTTAAAGATTAGCTCCACCTTGCGGTATTGCAACTCGTTGTACCAACCATTGTATTATGCGTGCAGCCCAAGGTATCAGAGGGACATGCTGATCTGGCGTCATCCCCACCTTCCTCTCCCGTGAGGGAGCAGTCTCGCCTGACCATATAGGCAACAGGCAACGGGGGTTGCGTTCGTTACCCCACTGAAGGGAACAACTCAAGCCACGAACTGACGACGACCATGCATCACCTGTCCAACACCCTCGAAGGCTCCTCGCCTTTCGGCAAGGATGCAGTTGGATTTCTAACCTTGGTAAGGTTCTTCGTTTATCGACGAATTAAGCCGCATAATCCACCGCTTGTGCGAGTCCCCGTCTATTCCTTTGAGTTTTAAGCTTGCGCTCGTACTACCCAGGCGGCTCGCTTACCGCGTTAGCTTAGCCACACAGAGGGTCGATACTCCGTGTAGCGAGCGAGCAGCGTTTAGGGCCAGGACTACCGGGGTATCTAATCCCGTTCGCTACCCTGGCTTTCGTGTGTCAGCGTCAGGAACGCACCAGTGCACTGCCTTCGCCTTTGGTGTTCCCCATGATATCAACGGATTTCACCCCTCCACCATGAGTTCCGTGCACCTCTCGCGCCCTCGAGCCATACCGTTTCTCCTGCAGCCCCCAGGTTAGGCCTGGAGATTTAACAGAAGACTAATATGGCCGCCTAGACACCCTTTACGCCCAGTGATTCCGGGTAATGCTTGGGGCCTCTGTATTACCGCTGCTGCTGGCACAGAGTTAGCAGCCCCTTATTCATCGGGTACCGTCAATTACTTCGTCCCCGATAAAAGATGTTTACGTACCAAGGCACTTCATCCATCACGCGGCGTCGCTCCGTCAGGCTTTCGCCCATTGCGGAATATTCTCGTCTGCAGCCTCCCGTAGGAGTATGGGCCGTGTCGCAGTCCCATCGGTGGGGGTCAGCCTCTCAGCTCCCCTAAGCGTCGTAGCCTTGGTAGGCCATTACCCTACCAACTAGCTGATACTACGCAGGCCGCTCCCGAAGCGAAAAACTTTACCCTCACGGGACCATCGGGAATTACCCAACCTTTCGGCTGGCTATGCCCGACTTCGGGGGACGTACCTACGTGTTACTACCTCGTTTGCCGGTTGCCCTTGCGGGCCCCCTTGACTTGCATGACTTATCCACGCCGCCAGCATTCACCCTGAGCTAGGATCAAACTCTCATTAAGAATAGGCGGAACAAAAGAATTCATACATCTTTCTTCCTCCCGCATCGGCGTTGAATTCATTAGGAAATGAATCTCGTCGATGCGGGTTTTTTACACGTATTGAGTTTTCAAATAACAGCGTAAACCCCACACACAAGCCCCTTTCGGAGCCCATCTGTGGAAGCTCTCCCCTGCCTTCTCACCTCATTCGAGTGGCAGTAGGGACATACTATAGGAGTCCTCTAGTGCCGTCAAGCGGCCGCATTTTTGAGCCCTGAGACGAGGTTCGCCGAACCTCGTCAGTACGCAAAATGGCTGATTCGTCTAAGCTATTTTGCCGTGCCGAGAACTAGATGACAGTACATGCGCAAGCGACAATGGCACACAAGTCGACCAATACCAATAAATATAAACGTCCTTGCTTACGTCGTAGTGCACTGCGCTTTGCATCGTGCTGCAATCATTGCTTGTCAACATTGCGCACGCCGGTAGAGGGCGTATCATGCATGAAGCCGTCACCCCTTGCCTACTCATGCCATCAACGCACGAGCGAATTGTTGTGTCCGTCGGAGGCTCTCTTGTAGTTCCCGATAGCATTGCGGTTGATTTTCTTACAGAATTCAAGGCGCTCGTGCTCGAAAAAGTGCAGCGTGGCTATTCTTTTGCGATTATTGTCGGCGGCGGGAAGACCGCGCGACGCTACCAAGATGCTGCAAGTGCTCTCACTACCCTTTCGCCGCAAGACCTAGACTGGCTCGGCATACACTCCACACGTCTTAATGCGCAGCTATTGCGCAATATTTTTTCTGGCTATGCGCACCCGCAGGTAATTCACAACCCGACCATCGATATCGAGAGCGACGAACCGATCATTGTTGCGGCTGGTTGGCGGCCAGGATGTTCCACCGACTACGACGCTGTGCTCATGGCGAAAAATCTCGGGGCGCAGCGTCTCGTAAATCTTTCCAATATCGACTACGTGTACACCGCTGATCCGAAAAAAGATCCCGCAGCAAAAAAACTAGAGACTGTCGGCTGGACCGATTTCCGGAAGCTTATTCCAGAAACGTGGGACCCTGGTCTCTCTTCACCCTTCGATCCGGTGGCGGCAAAAGAAGCTCAAGAACTTGGCCTCGAAGTGGCCATCATGAACGGCGCACACCTCGAAGAGTTCTCGAAGTACCTCGACGGCAAGCCCTTCAAGGGAACGGTTATTTCGTAAACGCGGAAAGCGCCACGTCCACCTGAGCGTGCAGGTCCTCGAGCGTGCTGTTGTTCATCACAGTAGCGTCCGCGAGCGCCATGACGCCCGGCACGTCCATTTCGTGCGCCGCTTCGTTGTGCCACTCAGCCTCCTCTTGCTGTACCCACGTAGCAAAGTCGACGTGGTCGGTATGCGAACCGCGCAGTACCGTGCGCTCGTAGCGGAATTTCTGGTCGGCGTTTACCGCAAGCAGTTTCGCGCCCTGCTCATGCAAAAAGTGCGCGCCGGCAAGCTCTCGAATCGACTCGACCACCGCATCGCCACCTCTCGCCTGCGCTTGTGCGAAGAGCTGTTCGATAATGTAGCTTGGACCGTGTGCTTTACGTAAAGAGTCCGCCGTTTTCTTGAACGACGGACGCTCCAGCGGCAACCCTCGTCGCTCGATTTCCTCGGCAATAAATGCGCGCGCGGAGTAATGCGTGAACCCTTTTGATAGGAGATACTCGACGACGGTACCTTTTCCCGAGCCGTTGGTACCAGTGATGCCGAGTATCATGCTATTGCTACTTCTTTATAAAGTACCGCGAGAGCGGGACGAGGAGCGGCGCCGCAAGGAGCACCGAGGAATAGGTACCGGCCACCACGCCGACGAGGAGCACGAGCGCAAAAGTGCGCGTCGCCTGCGCCCCAAGCACCGCGAGCGCGATGAGTGCGAGAATAACCGTGAGCGAAGTGTTTATTGATCGCGTCATGGTCTCGCGAATCGACTTCCCTACCGTCTCGGCGAATTCTTCCTGAGTATGGTCCTTGTCGTTGTTGCGCAAATGCTCTCGCACCCGGTCAAAAATGATAATCGTGTCGTTGACCGAATACCCCAGAAGCGCCAGAAGCGCCGTTACGAAGAGCGAGTCGACTTCAGCGCCGGTGAAATGCGCAAAGATTGCAAAGAAGCCGGTTGGGATAATGAGGTCGTGCGCAAGAATGGCGATGACCGTGAGGCCGTAGCCCCAGCTCGGCACCGGCTTTGACACCTTACGGAAGGCAAACGCGATGTAGGCAACAATCGCAAGCACGACGGCAATAAGCGCCCAGAGCGCCTTGTGCGCGAACTGGCTGCCGAGCGCCGGGCCGACCGAGGTAAAGGCAAGCTCGGTCGTGGAGGCGTTTTCCGAAACCGCCTGCACCATTGCGGTGTGCTCCGCCGGCGTGAGCGTTCGCGTGCGAATCGTCACTTGATTCGCGTTTGTGGGAATCACCAACACCGCTCCTACCGGTACTTTCGCCGCTTCTTCCTGAATCACCGAAAGCGCTGGGCGTCCATTTGTGTACTGCAGCTCGATAAGGGAACCTCCCGTAAAATCGATGCCGATCGGCAATCCGAGACCGATGATGGCGCCGATTGCAGCGACAAGAACGATGCCCGTAAGCCAGAAGAAGAATTTCCGATGAGTGATGACAAACATGGCAGCTTATGAGTTATGGAAACCGGAACCGAGGAGATAATGCCACGCGCGGTGCGCTTGTTCCGGCACGATCGCGAGCAGGTAGATGCGCGACACCGACACTGCCGATATGAACGACGCGAGAACACCCAAAAGGAACACGAGCGCAAAGCCCTGCACAATCGAGGTGCCCAACCAGAAAAGAATGACGCCTGAAATGATCATCGTGAGGTGGCCGTCGCGGATAGCCGTCCACGCACGCGCGAAGCCGATATGTACCGCTTCGCGCGGCGCTTTACCTTCGCGCAACTCTTCCTTGGTGCGCTCGAAGATAAGCACGTTAGCGTCAACGGCCATACCCACGGAAATAATAAGGCCGGCAATGCCCGAAGCAGTAAGCGTAACCGGGATGAACTTAATCACCGCGAGCATAAACGCCAGATACTCCGCAAGCGCAACTGTTGCGATAACGCCTGGCAAGCGGTACCACGCAATCATAAAGAGCGCCACAATCGCAAACCCTACAAGCCCCGCGAGAACACCCGCAGCGATAGCAGCTGCGCCGAGAGTCGGCCCGACCGTCGACGAGCTTTCAAGCGAAATCGGAACCGGGAGCGCTCCGAAATTCAGATTCTGCGCGAGGGCACGCGCTTGCTGCGCCGTGAAGTTTCCGCTAATGGTCGCCTGGCCGCCCGGAATCGCTTCTTTAATAACCGGTTCGGAAATAGGCTGCCCGTCAAGGAATACGGCGAGCACCTGTCCCACGTTGTCTTTCGTAATCTGCTCGAAGAGTTTCGCGCCCGCACCGTTGAACTGGAGCAGCACCTGCGGCGACGAAAGTCCTGCCGTGGCGCCGGAGGCAAACTGAAGCGAGGCGCCGGTAAGATAGCGGCCAGTAAGCTGCGTCGGTACAAAGGTCGTCCGGGTCGTCGTGCCGACCGTGGTCGTGGTTGCCAGTTCGAAGTCGAGTGTTGGCGTCTTGCCAAGCGCCGCTACGGCGGCGTTAATGTCGGTCACCCCGGGCAAATCCACAATTATGCGATCCTCGGTCGTACCAGAGAGCGCGCTCGCCTGCTCCGTCTGCACCAAAGGCTCGGCTACGCCGAAAAGATTCACCCTCCGTTCAATCACACCCTGCAGGGCGGTAAGCGCGCCCGTGCGGTCTGCCGGCGTGGTGCTTGCCATTTCGGCCTTGTAGACAAGCTCGGTACCGCCCGCCAGGTCAAGCCCGAGCTTGAATCTATAGGCGCTGTTTGGGTTAGCCTCAGTAGTCCATACAAAATACCCAAGCAAAAGCCCCGCAAGGAGGGCTACGGCTGCAAACACCCGATAACGAGTCATTGAGAACGAGTATAAAGGAAATTCACGAAAAAGAAACCTTGCGTTCGGCTAAAAATACTGCGTTTTCAAAAAGCTTCGCGACGGCCAGAGGACCAAGCCCCCCGGGTACCGGAGTGAAAAGTGCACACTTTTTAGCGCACGCAGGGTCTACGTCCCCGACGATTTCACCGCCCAGCTCGCTCGTGCCGGCGTCCACGAGCACCACACCGTCCCTAATGAGGTCTGGCGTTATAAGGCGCGGTGTACCCGCACCGCTCACGATGATATCCGCTTCACGCAGCGCCGCGTTTCGTTCGGCAACCGGCGTCTCAATAGTAACCACTATCGTCTCAGCCCCTTGTTCGACGAGCCACGCCGCTGCCGGAGCACCTACTAAGAATCCGCTGCCGACCACGACTGCGCGCTTCCCTTTTGGAAGGATGTCATAGCGCGCAAACACTTCCGCAATCGCTCCGACCACCGGCGGCACGAGAGCTCCTGCCTCCCCGCGTGCAAATGCATCTCGCGCAGCGCTTGAAAGTACATCAGCATCTTTGTCGAATGGAATCGCGTCGCATACTACCTGCACATCGATACCGCCAGGGAGCGGCAGCTGCGCCAGGAGCGCATCCGCGTCGCTCGCAACCATGGCCGCTATAAGTTCTCGTTCTGAAACCGTTTGCGGAAACTGCAGTACCTCGAGCACGCACCCGGCATCGTCGGCGCGTCTTTTTTTCATGGCCAGGTACGAACGCGTTGCAGCGGTGTCATTTGCTGCAAGCGCGAGTACGCGGGGTGCGCGGGGCAGTACGTTCGCACGGGCCTTCGTCCGTGTGCACACATCTTTCGCAATCTTCGTGCCGTCGATAATCATGGATACCAGTTACTTTCCGGAGAAACTCGCGAGCGCCCGGAGCGTCTTCAGCATGATCGCAAGGTCGAGCCCCAGCGAGCGGTGTTTGAGATAATACAGATCGTATGAAAGTTTCTTGCGCGTCCTCTCGATATCGACACCGCCCTTAGGGGCGTCTCGTTCGCGCAGCTGTGCCCACCCCGAAAGACCCGGCGAAATGCTGTGACGCGCCTGGTAGTACGGAATCGCCGCCTCATACTGTACCGCGAGCGCCGGCAGTTCGGGCCGCGGCCCAATGAACGATGCGTCGCCCTTCACTATGTTCCACAGCTGCGGGAGTTCGTCGATGCGCGAACGGCGCAGGAACGTGCCAATGCGCGTGATGCGATTTTTCGCGTGCAGTTCCGGATTGCCCCGATCGTCATACAGCATGGTGCGCAGTTTATATAGATGGAACGGCCGACCCCCTTTCCCGATTCGCTCGTTACGTAAAAAAGCCGGGCCGGTTGCGCGCACGAGCGCCGCCGCGCCAAGAATAACGGGGCTCGCAATACTGAGCGCGGCTAACGCGCCGATAAGATCGACCGTTCGCTTTGCAGCATCATAGAGCGCATGGCGCTCAGGCATAGTGCCCAAAAGCCACGCGTAGTCGATATGATCGAGCGGTACGCGGTCGAAAATGCTTTCGTAAAATTCGGAAAACTCGATAAACGCCACATCCTCGAGCAGGAGCTCGTAGAGAATCGGCAGCGCCCGCTCCACTACTTCGTCACGCGTGTCGAGCACTACCACGCGCGCGCCCGCTTGAATGGCACTGCGCACGCTTGCCGCGAGTTCTTCCGAGGTGCGCATTTTCGCTGGATCAACGCGTTCGGTAAATCGAATCAGCAAGCGGCTATTATCCGCCGCCTCCCGATATGCTTCTTCGACCGCTTCGCCACGGCCAATGAGTACCGCGCACGTACGCATCTCGATACTGCGCTCTCGCTGCATGCGGTAAAAACGCCATACACTTATAAAGATGACCGATACCACGAGGTAAATCGCGAGTATGGTTTTCGGCGTGACGGAGAGCTGCAGAACGAAGAAAAGGAGCGCTGCTAGAATTACGTTTGCAAACTGCGACCAGGCGACGCGTTCTCCCATGACCCGTCGGGTAAGCGTAGTCTGCTTCTCATACAGCCCCGCTATGTAAAAGACAACCAGGGAAAGGAGGAAAATCGGCAGGAACGGTCCGAAGAGCGTCTCGAAGTAACGTGCGGAGGGCAGTGCCAGGTTACGGATAGTAAGCGCCGCCCACAGCGATGCACATAAAATGAGAAAATCGCCGACTACGAGAATCGCCGCTTCCCGACGGGTAAATGCCATAGAATCACCATACTATAACGCGCTTTTTTGGGGTACAGTTACGCCCATGGCGTTTAGCCAACTTATTTCCGCGTGCCGCTCGAGCATTTTCGGGTACGTAACTCCCCCGTACAGCAATGAAAATTTTGTACGTCATCACTAAGTCGAACTGGGGCGGCGCTCTCTGGAAACCCACGGTTTTCCAGCGCTCCCTGCTGACGCAGGTCGCTGCCTTCCTCCTCGGGGAACTACCGTTCCCCGACCCCCTCCCGCGCGCCGCCCAGAATCCTTTCCACGATCATGCCTAGCCTCCCGCGCAAAAAGCTCTTGTACGTCATCACCAAGTCGAACTGGGGCGGCGCGCAGTCCTACGTCTACGCGCTTGCGAAAGAAGCAGCGGAACAGGGCTACGATACAGCGGTTGCGCTCGGCGGCACCGGCGAACCCGGAGCGAGCGCCGGTCTTTTGGCTGCGCGTCTGCAAGAAATTGGCGTGCGCACGATTTTTCTGCATGCCTTTGCGCGCGATGTGTCGCTCCGCCGCGAGATTCACGCCTTTCAAGAGCTGCTCGCCGTACTCCGCTCTGAGCAACCCGACATTCTCCACCTTAACAGCTCGAAGGCGGGCGGCATCGGCGCGCTCGCTGGCCGTATCGCAGGCGTTCCCAACATCCTCTTTACGGCGCATGGATGGGCACACCGCGAAGCAAGAAGCGCTCCTGTCCGCGCACTTATATGGCTCGCGTCGTGGGTCACCGTCTTGCTCGCAGATCAAATTATAGTGGTGTCGAGGCGCGATTACCTGGACGCGCCGGCCTTCCCCTTTGGTCGACACAAAGTCCACCTGATTCACAACGGCGTCGACCTTGAAGCGCCGCTTCCCTCTCGCGCGCAGGCGCGCGCGGCATTGGCGCGCTACGCGCCAATGCTCGATCCGAACGCGCCGTGCATCGTTGCCATTGGCGATCTCGTCGCGAATAAAGCGCACGCTACGCTTCTCGACGCGCTCGCAGGAATAACTGAACCGTTCTCCTGTACGATTATTGGCGAAGGCGAGCTTCGCCCTGAACTCGAAGCGCAGATTCTCGCTCAGCAGCTAGAAAAGCGGGTTGCGCTCGTTGGTTTTGTCCCAGAGGCAGGCGTCCTGCTTTCCGGCGCTGATCTTTTCGTACTTCCCTCGCGCAAAGAGGGACTACCCTTCGTCTTGCTCGAAGCTGGGCGCGCCGGCTGCGCAAGCATTGCGAGCGACACGGGCGGTATCCGCGAGATTATTGAAAATGGCACATCGGGCTATCTCGTTATGCCTGGCGACAGTGCGCACTTGCGGGCGCGTATTGTGGAACTCCTGCG
>JAJZPB010000014.1 GCA_021811365.1 bacterium | reverse complement strand
GATCTACATGGTAACCGCCCTTGTCGCTCCCGTCAGCAAAGTTCATGGTGAGACCCAAGTCGTCGGCCAATTTGTTGTTGAGTCTTTTGATCACTTTGGACGTTGCGTCGATGCTCGGGCAGTTCAGGGCTTCAATCAGCTCCGGGGTATCGATCGGGTGCTTTGTACGAATAAGTCGCTCGAACAAATCGCGCCGCTTGTTGTCTTCTTTGCCATCGAAACAGGCCGTGCGTTCCAACGTGTCGACGGTGCGAGACACAATGCGCCTCTTGCGGTCGTATCTCAGATCAATCTGCGCGGTTGTCGTATACACGTGCACCACCGCACCGCGTTCGATGAGGGCAGTCGCGACAGAGCCGCCGATTATCTCGCAGTGTCTCTCGGTTAGCTCGACGCGCACCGAGATCGGTCGCTGTTCACGCTCGGGGACATAACGGACCGGTTCCGCCGGAGAAAATATTGCCGGTGATAACTTCGGCATCTCCATTGCCATGGAGATGCGGCGCACGCTCTCATCGAGATCTTTGTAATATGAGGCCGCGCGAGCGATTTGCTCTTGCATGCGGGTAAATGGCTCCATGGCTGTCTGCACTGCACGGAAGGTAGACTGCATGCTCTCCGCGAATATCGTCAAGGATCTGACAGCTGGTTCCGCCGCGGCTGTAAGTGCCTCCGCGGTTTCTTTTTGGACGTGCTCGTATCTGGCCGGCTGAGCCGGTGTCGGGGACAGTCCTTGTTCGCGTCGCTCTCGTTCTGTCATACCTATATTTTACAACAAAATCAGGCCGTAGAATACCAAAATGCAACACGTCCAAAAACACCCTTACGCGTTACATTTTATATCAATCTGGAATCCAGACCCCGACCCACAATCCTCAAAATCGTCGCTCGCCGAATCGCTCGAAAACCCTTACATTGGTTGACGGGGGTGGGTACTTAACCCACCTAGCCCGCCCCTAGGACTTTTTATCGGCAGTATGCCGAGCCTTATTTTGAGCGGCGCTTATGCCACGTATCTCAAAGAAATCTAGAGACCGCGCAGAGATTCGAACTATCCAGTTTTCCGTATTTATATCGAGGTTGATTGGTACACTAGAGATACATGAAAAGGGTAATGCAAATCGCTATCCCAGCCACCGTGCTCGTGCTCATGATACTCGGCGGGTATTTTGCGTATCGGATAATTCATCCGGATTTTGCGGCGGTTACTGGCCACAGATGGACTTCCTACCAGAACGCGGCACTTGCCATCAGTTTCGAGTATCCATCCGACCTTCTTCTGCCAGCACCCCCAAGCGCGCTTCCGGAAGGAGATAGTGCGAGCACGAGTGTGATATTCACCAAGGATGCGACGACCACGCCCACGCAGCGGGGCTTTAGCCCGCATATCGTCGTAACCTTCGAGCCGACCAATGAACCAGACGCCGCGTCATACATAGCAAGTCATGGCTTCCAAATCGCCAATGGCCTTGGCACTACGACAACTATCAACGGCGTACCGGCAGTCGCAGTGTCGCAGACCGCTTACGCCCAAGAGACGCTCTATGCCGTTTTCGACCGCCGCTTTTATACAATTGCGATAGATCTGCCGCCAGCCGAAACGGCACGAGTCATAGACAGCCTGCAATTCGGAACAGTCCAGACAACGCCCTCCGAGCGATGCGATCAGTCTGCGACGACGACTGACTGTTCAAAAATCTCGCCGCTTGCACAACCCGAACCCCAGCCATACGTGCCGCCGGATCCATCGCAACCAACAGAAACGTGGAACTCTGCCACGGGGACGCCAATCTCGCTCTATGGTTTTTCTTTTGAACTTCCGGCTGGCTGGCATGGCTCGGTGTATCGCAGCGCGTACACCGGAAACGTGCACGCGCTCGTGCAGAGCGAATCGAATGGCCAGGGCTTCACCATCGACTGCCCGCCGAGCGGCAAAGGGCTTGAAGCCGCGACGCGCCTCTCAAGCGAAGAACGATTATTTAGTGCTGGCGGCTTAGACTATGCAATCGCCTTTGAACAATGGGCTGCTCCAGGTACTGACTCCTGGTATTTCCTATGGGTGCGCACGGCGCACGACCCTTCCGGCACATACTGCCTAGCGCAAGGAACTTCGACACCTGATGTCGCACAAGCGATGCAAACGATGTTTGCGACGTGGAGCGCAGCAAACTGAGACAGAAAGTCGGCTCGTCGCAGAGCCTAATACTTAGGCTCTGCAGTATGTCGGACCTGCACTCTAAACCGTTTCTTGATCGCACTTTTTATAAAAGTGGTCTGAAATTTGGGCGGTCAGGTCATTCGGATACGTTCACCGTTCAGCCTTTTTTCCTTCGAATTCACCTTGTCAGGTTCCTTTTTTATTTTACTTACTAAACTATATGAATTATAGTTCATATTATGTCCCGCATTATAATCGACAATCCCCATAAGCTCTTCTTTGAGACGCTTGGTAACCGAACGAGGTGGAATATTATCCACTTGCTATTAGGCAAATCTCACAGAGCGACCGATATCGCAGTGCGGCTAGGCTGTGAGCAAAGCCTCGTGTCTCACCATCTCAAACGGCTTGAGGCTTGCGGGTTTGTGCGCGTGAATACTAACGGCACAGAGAGGATCTATTCCCTCAACACTGAGACGATCCGGCCGTTATCGAAGCTAGTCGACAAGCACGTTACTAAATTCTGCAAGGAGCTCTGTAAGAGCTAAACAATCAATGGAAAATTACAATCAACAAGAATCGTATATCTGCTCCATGCATCCTGAGGTACGGCAAAATGCGCCGGGTATTTGCCCTATATGCGGCATGGAGCTGATTCTCGAGAAGAGACCTGAACAACACGGTCACAGTCAAACCAGAAGTCTCAGTTGGGGACAGATCTTTGTGATTTTGTTTACTTTCGCGTTCGTCTTTCTTTCCTTCATTGACTTGTTCGGTTACTCGCCGCTCCATGTTCTTCCTGCGCTCAGCCTTTCGTCCACAATGTTCTGGGATACGCTCTGGGCGCTCGTGCTCGGCTTTGGTATTTCGGCTGTCGTGCAGGCGCTTGTGCCACGCGCGCAAGTGTCGCGCCTACTTCCCGACGCCTCGCCACGTTCCCTAGCGATAGCCTGCGGTCTCGGCACGGCTTCGTCCTCGTGTTCCTACGCTGCCACTGCGATTGCCCGGTCGCTCATTCGCAAAGGCGCAGACTTCACTTCGGCCATTGCTTTCGAGTTCGCTTCGACCAATCTCGTCGTCGAGCTTGGAATCATCCTGTGGGTGCTCATCGGCTGGCAATTCACGCTGGCGGAGTTTCTTGGCGGTTTCGTGATGATCGCAATTCTGACGTTTTTGTTTAAACTCTTTCTGACTCCGCGCATGGTCGCAGATGCCAAGGCGCAAGCGGATAAGAATATGCAAGGAGTCATGGAGGGCCATGCCGCTATGGATATGTCGCTCAAAGAAAGCGGTTCCCTGTGGAAGAAACTCTTCTCACGCAAAGGATTCACCGCCGTCTCTGAGTTCTTTTATATGGATGTCTATTCGGTTTGGAAAGATCTTGCGGCCGGATTCCTCATTTCTGGCGCACTCGGTGCGTGGGTGCCGCATTCGTTCTGGCAATCGTTTTTTCTCGTAGGCAAGTCGCCGTTAACCTCGGCGCTGTGGGGCGCGTTCGTGGGTCCGATTGTATCCATGCTTTCCTTCGTCTGCTCTATCGGCAATGTGCCGCTCGCAGCGGTGCTCTGGCAGGGCGGCATCAGTTTCGCCGGTGTCATCTCATTCATTTTCGCCGATCTCCTCATCATCCCCATCCTCAACATCTACCGGAAGTACTACGGTTTGAAGATGGCAGCATTCCTCTTTATCACTTCGTACATTGCCATGGCGCTCGCCGGGCTTGCCATACAATACATCTTCACGCTCCTCAACCTTATCCCGTTGCGCCATGTCGCATTTTTCACGCAAGACATTAGTTTCAATTACACGACCGTGCTCAACGTTATATTCCTTACTTTAGCCGCAACGTTTCTCGTGCGGTTCATAAAATCGGGAGGGGTAAGGATGCTCAAACTGATGTAGCTGAGTTACCAGCACCAGAGCTTCATTGTCAGATAAGCTACGGCTACTGCTACTAGCAGTACAATAGTTGTGCTATGGAACAAACGAAATACGCTAAAACCCCGCTTGTCCCAGCGTTGGTGAAGCGTGTCAGGGGCTTCTCTTGGTCGCGAGAGACGATACCCGCGTCCTTTGCTGGTTCCGTTTCTCCGAGCCCTTACCCGAGAGCAGGCCATAATGCCCTTGTGTTGTTTGGTGTCCGAATAGTGAATCTCGAGCAATCCGCAGTTTTTCTCTGCGTTCAAAACTGCAGGGCGAGTCCTGCCGGGGGCAGAAGTGTGAGAGACTCGAAAACCCTGTGGGTGTAATTTGTGAATACTTGGAACAAATTATCCACAAGGTGTACTGAAACGGTACGGTTCGAGAACCATGTTCGCGGTCTCTCCGCCTCCGCCCCTAGGACTTTTTATCGGCAGTATGCCGATACCTAAGTTTACAACGTATTTTCAGTTCGAAAAAAGGCTCCTCACTGACCGGATGTTGCGAGTCGCAGCGAAATGCGAAGATCTCAGGCGCTGCGGTTAGAAGTTCGCGACCTAATCGCCCCGCCGCTGCCTTGGTGGCTGGACGGCAGGCTTGAATGACACAAGTCTGGCCCGTGTACGCAGCTTTCAAAGTCTGGCGCAATCGGGTCCACTGAACGATGGTATAATTTTTCGTGGCGTAATTCTATTTGGCAGCATCAGCAATTTAATCATGAATAAAGAAAAAAGGGGATTGGGCGGAATGATGACCAGAATGATACTGAACGAGACATCTGGCAGGAACGAAAAAAACAAGGAGATTCTTTCCAAAGCGGAAGCCGCGCGACACGTTCCTCATCCAGGGGATCGTATCAGAATAACAAAATTGTCAATACACACCGGGGCATCTGCGGGTATGCAGCCAGGTGAAAGTACGGAAACAGTACTGCGGAGCGAAATTGCGCCCGGGGAAAATATTGTGTTTGACGGAGGAAACACATCCGCAGCACGAAAAGCAGACGTGGTAGGTGGGAAGGTTGTCGTTCATACCGAAACCTCGATTTACGAGATACAGAAGTTATAGAACAACACAAGATCGACTGGTGTATTCACTATCGCGTCTGTGCGCTTGCATGAGGTGCAGTAAAACCAGCAGACGAGCGCGAAGGTGAGCGCGCAAGGAGCGTGTGTGCGCCAAAGTCGTCGGAGAGGCTCGCGGTATCCTCGCACTCGATAATGAGTGCGGTGGCTTTCGCACCAAGTCCGAGTGCCTGGCTCCTAGGACTTTTTATCGACAGTATGTCGGTACCTAAGTTTTACAACGTATTTTCTGTTCGAATCCCTGCGCCCTTACGCGCAGGGATTAGTACTTAGTATCGGCACTATGTTGATGGTTCGGATCACCGAGCCTTCGTCTCCAGGACTGCCTGATAGAGAACGCGAAGCGGGTATCTTCTTCGAAGAAGTCAGAAAGAGTTAATAGACCTGAAGACGGGACTAACCGAATTTCCTAACGAGAGACTACGAGGTTAGGAATCTTCAGATAATGCTCAAGCAGTAGAGACTGGAATTTCTTTTCAATCACATCTTTTACAATAAAAGCCTCCTTGCTCATTTTATTGAAATTCTCGAAGAGGTCATCAATCTTTCCTGCTGATTTATCTAAATCAAGAACTATCCTCCCATACTTTATAAGTCGAAGAGCTTCTGCATATTTATACCAATCTTTCTCTATTTCCTTTAGTTGTTTAGGATTGTGAGAAGATTCTTGTTTTAATCTAAAATAATTTGTCTCCATTGCATCAAAAGCGTCCTGCACATCTAAATAACGTGGTATCGAGAAAATCGTGTCTCTTTCCTTTTCAATAAGAGCAGGAATATTAATTTCAGGCTCCTCCTTAGTTTCTGGGTCAGCCATATATAATCCTTGTTAGATATATTCTAGCATCTTACAATGATAAGCAATTCTGTAAAAAGGTTCCAATTTCGTACCACACCGCCCGCCCCTAGGACTTTTATCGGTAAAGGGTGCGGGGACTTGGGCCTTGTGATATCGTCCCATCGGCAGCAAAGGAGCGCGACTTATGTCATGGGTTCTACGACAGACAGGGCGGCTTGGCGATATGAGCGGCAAATTGTCCATGCGCATCGAGGAGCACGAAGATGGCGACATCTGCGTCACTATTGACGAGGACGGGTGTCCCATCGAAGCGGAAAGCGGTGTCAAAGCTTCTGTTGAGTTTTGTTCTAGTGGTGGCCGTAGTCCGCGCACAAAAGCAGCGCTCCATGCTTTGATAGTGGCAATGACCGAAGATGCGTGCACACGGCCTGACGGGATTCCTCAGTATCCTGTCGGCCTAAGGGCAGCCATGCTTAGGACGAGTTAAACCATTTCCGCAACGACGAGGCTCCGCGCATCCGCGCCGGAGTCTCTTTATTTGACATGCGTCTCTTAAACGAGCACTGTGTCTCAAGACTGAACCTGTTGTCCCAGGAGGGAACCACGATGGATACGAACCCGGTCCGGGTTTACGGCCTGTCCTTTGTTCTTGCTCAGCTGGACAAAGGAATAAAGCGCCCCCGCATCGTCTGTGTTGTGGATGCTACCATCGCCCCAGAAGTTGATCGGAGGATTCAACTCACCAGAGATCTGTACGCACAGTGCGCTGATGCGATAGCCTGCTATCTCCGCGAATCACGGACGTTCCAGTGGAAGAACGACGGACGTTTTGGCTTTCGTGGTTGTGGTGTGCGTACCGAGAGCGGCGGAGAAGTGTACTACGCCGTCGAACTCTCGGGCCGATCTCGCCAAGTCGCTCTGACACTCACCACGGTCATCGACGCGTGCACGGCAGTCCTCGGAGCTCAGGCAGGGAACCAAACGACAACAAATCGGCAGCAACTCCTTGTGGTACGGCCGAGCTGTAGCAGCGAAGATCATCCTGTTACCGGCTGGGTGTATCCGGCCCTGCGCAAGTGGTTGGCTCAAATTGGGAAGCAATTTCCAGAACCGGAAGGATTCGGGCTAGAAATGTTCCGAGGCTTTGCGCTTCCACCCGCAGTACGTGAGGCCATGGTGCAGGCTTGGAATGCCGTCGCCCCAAGACGCGCAAGACGCTTTCGGAGTGACTGCTACGCGGGGGTGACGAATACGGGCCGGTTCCAGCTGGCATGCATGGGTAATAGCTGCGACGTCAGCATATATCCCGAGATGGCAGACCGTATTGGTGAAGACCAGCCCGTCGTGTTCGGATGTCACAATCTGGATACTTCGTTTCAGCTCGTCACTTTGCTCGCTGGTCTGGCGGCTATGCACGACTTAGCGGTTAAGGATGCGGGGTAAAGCCGTGCCGACAACAAACCGTCCCCTCCCTTGTGGGAGGTGGGCGGTTTCTTTTTGGCATCCCAGGCGCTATTGAGTTTCGAATCGGCCATAAACTTGCTACAGTTGAAGCACGTGCACCGCAGCAAAAACATAACAACGATGCGATATGCGTATTGAAAGCGCTCGGCTTGCGTATGTGCGGTTCAAGAAATTCCCCGCTGGACACGTTTTTATCATATTCCGCTTTGCCACTGGGGAAGAAGTCGCTATTTCTCCCGAAGCCGACGTTAAGCCCGGTATGACCTTCTCGCTACTGCGCGGTTTCGGCAAAACATACCGGCTTCGATACTTCACCCGCGCGCCGCAGCCTTTTATAGAAGAGTATGTGCGCAACGGGCGGGAGGTAAAAGAAACTCCGCTGAACCTCTCGTCGCACGAGCTCGAGCGGCTCTACCGCCTGATGCGTGAGCGCGCGGCAGCTCTTGAGGCGAACCCGGAGTGGTATCACACGCTGTGCAACTCGTGCGCAACCAGCGTTATCGACCATCTTGACGAAATACGAGGCAGGCAGCACCCGCTTCCCGGGTTTCTCTATATGGCGGTGCCCTCGTCTCTTGGCCGACTGTAGCGTGCGCTCTTTTATACGGCGGGCTATTATCCCAATCTATGCCTAATGAAATTACAGAAACGCCGCCCACTCCGTTAGCGCCAACCGCTGGCGCGCAGTATGACGGATTGCACAGCGCTGAACTTGAGTCACTCCGAGCGCGTTATGGGTACAACGAGTTACCGGAATTTAAAGAAAATCCGTTACTCCTCTACCTAAAAAACTTTTGGGGACCGCTGCCGTGGCTCATGGAGCTTATGGTTGTGATTACGTTCTTTTCTGGAAATCAGGTAGAAGCGGCAATCATCGTCGCGTTGCTGCTCATGAATAGCGGTATCAACCTACTCCAACGCCGCTCGGCCAATAGGGCGTTGGCTACCTTGCGTAAGGCTATCCAGGTAACCGCGCGAGCAGAGCGAGACGGCGCGTGGGATACCATTCCCTCGCGCGAGTTGCTCCCCGGAGATATCGTGCGCGTACGGGCGGGAGACGTAGTACCAGCGGACATGACGTTCCTCGAAGGTACCGCGAGCATAGACTTTTCAACCCTTACCGGCGAGTCGCTGCCAAAGGATATTGGAGCAGGGGGCAGCGCCTACTCTGGGAGCATCGTGCGGCGCGGCGAGGCGACAGCCCGCGTAACGGCAATCGGAAAACAGACGCGGTACGGGAAAACAACTGAGTTGCTCGAAACATCCCACCCGCCGACGCATATGGAGAAGATTATTTTTTCCATAATCAGGTATTTCTTTTTCCTCAACATAGGCGTCGCTATTGGAATCACCGTATTCGGTGTCTTCGTGCATGCGCCGGGGATACAAATCGTTAACTACGTTATCGTCCTCCTGCTCATGTCGGTTCCGGTGGCCTTTCCGACCATGTTTATCGTGGCGCAGACGTACGGAGCCCTGCAGCTGAGCACGGACAGCGAGGGGAGCGAAGACACGGGGAAACGCGTTTTGACCCGTCGCTTGGGGGCGGTTCAAGAAGCGGCAGTCATGGACGTTTTGTGTAGTGACAAGACGGGGACGTTGACGTTCAACATGCTTGCGGTCACTGCATGTACGACGTACGGAACTTACGACGAACGTCAGTTGCTCGGTTTTGCATCGGCGGCGAGCGATACGGCCGACAGAGACTCTATCGACCAGGCAATCCTGGCAAATGCCGCCACGATCGGTGCGGTAATTCCTCAACGCGCTAGCTTTACGCCTTTTGACTCATCGACGAAACGCACGCGCGCTGAGATTGTCGAAAGCGCGGGGAGACTGGAAGTGGAGAAGGGCCTCGCCGACCTTTTGCTCACGCCCGATGTACGTTTCTCCGAAGAGGCGCTTCGAGACGTTGCCGCGCTGGGTGCAAAAGGACTGCGCGTGCTGGCGGTCGTTGTTACCCGCGGGCAAACGGAGAAGGAGTGCGTCGGCCTCATCGGACTAAGCGATCCGATTCGGCCGGATGCGCCGGCGCTCATTCGTGAGCTGGCCGATTTGGGCGTGCGGGTGGTTATGATTACCGGTGACGGGCGAGTCACCGCCGGAGCGATAGCGCGCGACCTCGGTCTCGAGGGCGCGGTGTTTACGCCGCAGGATGTAAAGACGAATCCCGCGCTCGCGCTCACCGGCGTGGTCTTTGCCGAAGCGTATCCGGAAGACAAGTTGACCATCATCGAGGCGCTCCAGAAGGCCGGCCACATAGTTGGCATGACTGGAGACGGTGTTAACGACGCACCGGCGTTGCATCGAGCCGAGGTAGGTATTGCCGTCCTGGGCGCTACTGAAGTAGCTACGCAAGCAGCCAGCTTCGTTTTGACGAGCGGCGGCCTCGAAGGAGTGCGTAGGGTAGTCACGGCGGGCCGCCGCGTTTACACGAGGCTACACACCTGGGTATTGAATAAGGTTGTCAAGTCGATAGAATCACTTTTTATCGCCACGGTCATATTCGTGCTAACCCACTCGTATATTCTTTCGCCGCTCATTGCCATTCTCATCCTGCTCTCGAACGATTTCGTGACCATAGCTATAGCAGCGGACCACACGAAACCGATGTCTCGGCCGGCTCGGTGGAATATTCCTGTTCTGGTTACCGGTTCGTTTGTAATCGCTCTTGCGCCGTATTTGGCAACCATGAGTCTCTACGTGCTTGCGCGCCACGAAGGCTACTCATTCGACGTGACGCGGACGGTGGTATATACCTCGCTCATTTACCTTGGTGCAACCACTCTGCTCGCCGTTCGCGCGTGGCCTTTTGGCTGGAGCGTACGTCCTAAGGGGATTCTCGCTGCCGCACTGATTTTCTCTCTGGCGTTTTCGACGCTGGTTGCGGGACTGGGCATCTTTATCAAACCACTGC
Source organism: bacterium (assembly GCA_021811365.1). Classification (GTDB taxonomy): domain Bacteria; phylum Patescibacteriota; class Minisyncoccia; order Phycocordibacterales; family Phycocordibacteraceae; genus C7867-001. The sequence goes on along the minus strand of JAJZPB010000014.1, from coordinate 10,032 downwards.
CGCCTATTTTCTTCCCGCTCATTGTGCTCAGTACTATCACCAGCTACTTCCTTATCGAAGCGGTTAAGCGCATTCCTTTCGTTCGACGGTCGGTAGGCGTTTGACGTACTGGTGGGTAGATCGGCGTGTGACGGTAGTTCAGGAGGATTAGGTGGTGCTGGGACGGGCTTCCCGCTAGGAGATTTTGCTAATCTTTAGATATACTTTGCGCATGAACCAGCTGCGCAAGGCCGCAGTTATTGCACAAGAACTAGAGGCGCGGTATGCCACGCGCATACGCGATAGCCTGTATCGTACGCCGCCGGCGTGCTACGCCAGTCAGGCGAGCGCAGCGCTTCTGCCGGTTGTACTTCTGCCGGGTGTGCGGCATCGGTGGGGGTATCTGAAAGGATTAGCCGACGCACTTGCACGCCGCGGGCATTCGGTGCACGTTGTTTCTTGTCTGGGTACCAATATGCGACCCATCCCTGAGACCGCTGAACGTGTGCGCCGTTTCCTCGACGAGCGCGGTCTACGCAGAGTGATTTTTGTCGGGCATAGCAAGGGCGGTCTTGTGGGGAAATACTACCTCGCGCACTGTAATGCGGAGCAGCGGGTTGTCGGAGTAGTCGCTATCGCGACGCCATTTTCTGGTACCTATGCGACACGCCGCGCTGCACAGACTCCTGCAAATCTGGAGTTCGCCGTCGATAGCCCGGTAATCCTAGCGCTTCAGCGAGAGACGACGGTAAACACGCGCATTGTTTCCATTTATCCGGAGTTCGATACTCATATCTGGCACGAGCACAAAAGCCGTCTTGACGGCGCTCTGAGAAATATCGAATTGCCCGTCGGCGGGCACAATTCGCTTGTAGGCAAGGCAGTAGTTCAAGAAGCGGTCTGCGGAGCCGTCGACCAGCTTGCCGCAAATGCGCGGTCTGAAGAGCCGATTCCATGAGGCGCTTCTTTATTCTGATTTCTCTGTTCATCGTTGCAGCGGGTGCCGCGTACTGGATAGCGCCACGCGGCTCGAACCAGCCGCTTGTCGACGGCAGTGTCGTCAGCGGCTCGTTTGGCGGAGTCTCAATGCGTATCGAGTTAGCGCTTACCGAAGCAGCGCGCGAGAAAGGTCTGGGCGGCCGCACTGTGCTCCCAAGCAAATACGGTATGCTCTTTGTGTTTGCGAAAGATGGCCGATACGGATTTTGGATGAAAGATACGCTTGTGCCGCTCGATATGTTCTGGCTTAGCGATAAAGGACAGGTGGTGTACATAGCGCGCGACGTCGCAACCTCTACATACCCGAATGTCTTTTATCCGAGCGTACCGGCAAGATATGTCCTTGAGACTGCCGCTGGCTTCGGACGTACGCACGGAGTCGCAACCGGAACGGCGCTCGTATTGAAAAAATTTCCGAGCGTTTCGCAGTGAGCTATCCACAGGGTGTTTGCGCAATACGGCGGTAGAATACCGAAACGATGCATCCCGCGCGTGTTGCGGAAGCGGGAAAACGGGAGGGATGCGCGGAAGCTTTTAACCACCTATTAGCTGTCCCACGTTTATGCCCAAAGCTGTTAAAACGCCTGCCCGCTCCAAAGTTGCCGCGGTCAAATCAAGCGAAAAAAGTGAAATTGAACCGGTGTCGAAAGACAACCTGCGCTATCGAGAGTCGATACAGCAGATTGAAAAGCGCGATGGGCGCATGGCACCCTTCGACTTTGAAAAGATCGTCTCGGCTATCTGGAAAGCCATGGCAGCTTCGGAGGAAGGAACCGAAGCCGACGCGCGGCTCGTTGCACACCAGGTTGCAGGTGAGCTTGCGCGATTCGCGAAGAAATACAAAAATTTCCTTCCGACCGTGGAGGGCATTCAGGACTCGGTAGAGAAGTACTTAATTCTGAATGACTACGTTAAGACCTCGAAAGCGTACATTTTGTACCGCGACAAGCGGGCGCAGATGCGCACAACAACGCTGGAAATCCCCGAGCATGTCCGCAAGCTCGTCGAAGAAAGCCATCGGTACTTCAGCGGCAATCCGCTTGGGGAATTTGTCTACCTGCGCACGTACGCAAAGTGGATTCCGGAAGAAGGTCGCCGCGAAACCTGGATTGAAACGGTGGACCGCTATGTGAACTTCATGCGTGAAAATCTTGGCGACAAGCTGACGGGGAAGGAGTATGCGGAAGTGCGCGAGGGCATTTTGAAGCAAGAGGTGATGCCGTCTATGCGCCTTATGCAGTTCTCGGGCGAAGCAGCGCGCCGCTGCAACTCATGCGCGTACAATTGCTCATTTGTCGCGCCGACGAAGCTGCAAGATTTTGGCGAAATTCTGTACCTCTCTTCGCGCGGGGTCGGCGTCGGGTTTGCGGTGGAGAGTCAAAATGTCGAACAGCTTCCGCAAATTGCAAAGCAAACCGGTGCGAAGTTGCCGGTCCATATCGTGGAAGACTCGGCGCAGGGCTGGGCTAATACCCTGGTGCAGGGTCTCACTGCGTGGTACGAAGGCAAGGACGTCGAGTTCGATTTTTCCCAGGTGCGGCCTGCCGGGGCGCGTCTCAAGACTATGGGTGGCAAGGCTTCCGGCCCCGATCCGTTGCGCAACCTGCTTGCGTTTGCACGCGAACGCATTCTTTCGCGCCAGGGGCGCCGACTGCGCGCCATCGACGTGCACGACATTATCTGCAAGATCGGCGAGGCGATTGTTTCGGGCGGCGTCCGCCGGACCGCGATGATCTCGCTTTCCGACCTTGACGATGAGGCGATGCGTGACGCAAAGAAGGGCCAATTCTACACGACTGACCCGCATCGCGTCGTCGCGAACAACTCAGCAGTTTACGAGGCAGCGCCGAGCAACCAAGAGCTTCTTGATGAGTGGATTGCTCTGGTGAAAAGCGGCTCGGGCGAGCGCGGTATCTTTAACCGCGGCTCACTTGCTAAAACGCTTCCGAAGCGCCGCATCGAGCACTTCCGCAAAGTGGGATTCATCGGCGAAGACGGTGTGGTACGCGGGTCGATTGGAACCAACCCGTGCGCGGAAATCATTCTGCAGTCCAAGCAGTTCTGTAACCTTTCCGAGGTAATAGCGCGTGCTGAGGACACCGAAGCCTCGCTCGTGCGTAAAGCGCGCCTCGCCGCCATTCTCGGGACATACCAGTCGACACTAACGAAGTTTGACTACATATCGAACGAGTGGAAAGAGCACTGCGATGAAGAGCGCCTTTTGGGAGTTTCTATTACGGGTCAGTGGGATTCACCGGCTGCGCGCAATCCAGAGACGATGCGTAAGGTGCGCGACACCGCGGTAAAGGTGAACGCACAGTATGCAAAGCGCTTCGGAGTAGCGCCGTCTATGGCGGTGACTGCCGTAAAGCCTTCGGGCACCGTTTCCCAGACCTTTAACTGCGCTTCAGGTATTCATCCGCGCCACGCTCCGTACTATGTACGCCGCGTGCGCATTAGTGTCACCGACTCGCTTTTCAAGCTCATGCGTGATCAGGGCGTACCTGCGTACCCGGAGGTGGGGCAGACTGCAGACGAGGCGAACACCTTTGTGCTTGAGTTTCCGGTCAAAGCTCCAGACCAGTCCAAAGAGGCGCGTTTTAAGGATGACCTCTCTGCGATTGATCAGCTTGAGTACTGGAAGCGCGTAAAACTCAACTTTACCGAGCATAATCCTTCGGCGACTATCTCGGTGGGCGAGGACGAGTGGATTACCGTGCTCGGCTGGGTGCAGGAAAACTGGGACATTATTGGCGGACTTTCCTTCCTGCCGCGCTCTAACCACGTGTACCGCCTTGCGCCGTACGAAACCATTTCAAAAGAAGAGTACGAGCGGCGCATGGCGCGCTTCCCGAAGGTAGACTATGCAAAGCTGATAGCGTACGAGCGGCAGGACGAGACAGAAATGAAGAAGGAACTGGCATGCGCGGGAGGTACCTGCGAGATTGTGTAGCCTTCGTTACAACAACCATGCTGTAGCACGAGCCCGCGCCACTAGCGCGGGCTCGTGTTGCATGGGCTGGTAGCACTAAAAAAGTTTAAAACGCCGCACGTGCAAATGACACGCCCGCGCGTATGCGCGGGCGTGTCATACATCTTGACCGAGCCGATAAGCCGAATTCTGTCTTACCCGCTGCGCGAGCAACGGGTGAGGCGACCATGTATCTGGGACGCTGATTACTCAGCGCCTCAAGCGGCACTCCACCATGCGCATGCGCGCGAGTGGTACGGCCTTGCACGACGGTAAGGATTTAGCCGTTTCACCCTTCGACTTAGCTGATGCGTATACGAAGGCTCATCCGTTTCCGGATGCTCTCTCGCTTTCGCTCAAGAGCGTCTCTGCTCGCACCTCGCGCCTCGCGGCGTGCGGGCGTTACCCGCTACCGTGCTGTCGGCGCCTATATGGCGCCGCTCGTGTTCGGACTTTCCTCTGTGCAGAGACTCTGCACAGCGGTCGCCCAGCTCGGTCTCATATGATTATACCACACAACAGTGATTCCTCCATAACTCGCGAATCTGTGGATGTTGTACTCGCACACGTTGATGCGCGCGGTATACTTTAGAGTATTAGCACGAAGTAATTTCAAGGTAATTTCTATGCCCCCGAATGTTTCAGCCGCACCGCGACGCCGTTCTTTGGAAAATGTGGCCGTTTGGTCACTCGTCGCGACGTTCGTCGTTGCCCTCATTGCCGCAACGCCCTTTGTTTCGCTCCCGGTTACTTTGGTAAAAGTATTTGTGCTTGGTGCTGGTGCCATTATCACGCTCGCGCTCTTTATCTTTGCGCGCCTGTCCCGCGGCAATGTCATCTTTCCTCCGTATATGCTCGTGCTCGCGCTCTGGCTTCCGGCGCTTGCGTACGGTCTTTCGGCGCTTTTTTCCGGCACGTCCTTTTCGGTCGCGCTCTGGGGGACAAGCCTGGAACCGGACACGCTGGGATTCATACTTATTGCAACATTCCTTGGTACCTTGAGCGCGCTCGTGGTGCGGCGCGTTGAGCAGTTTCGCGCCTTCTTCACGGCGGCGTTCTGGACATTTGCAGTCGTGGTTGCTCTCCAGACGCTCATTCTCCTCGTGGGGCAGGTGGCGCCGAGCACGATCTCTCCGGCGTTCTCGGTTATTGGTTCGTACAACAGCCTTGCGGTGTTCTTGGGGCTTGGCGTAGTGAGCCTGCTGCTTGCAACGCGCTTCCTTAGTCTCTCGACTCGAGCACGCACCGCGAGCGCAGTGGTAGGCGCGTTCGCGCTCTTCTTACTTGCAGTGGCAAACGTTTCGCTTGCGTGGGTGCTTATCGCGCTCGTAGCGCTCGGCATGTTCGTCGAATCGGTCATGCGCCGCAACGGCAGCTCATCTGACGCAGAGCTCGACGACGTGGCTGTCATTGCTGAATCCACGTCGGAACCAGCGGCTGGCAGCCACTCGCTCGTGGTACCGCTTGCTGTTCTTGCCGTCTCGCTTTTCTTCCTGATAGGCGGCAACTTGGGCAATGCGCTTGCTGGGGCGCTGCATGCAAACGAACTCAACGTGCGTCCATCGTGGCAGTCTACCTTCGCGGTGACGCGTCATGTATATGCAACCGCGCCAATTTTTGGCACTGGTCCGAACACGTTCGGTACGCAGTGGCTTAAGTATCGTGATGCTTCGCTCAATTCGACCGTATTCTGGAACCTCGACTTCACCTCGGGTATCGGCTTCATCCCGACCTCGTTCGCGAGCACCGGTCTCGTGGGTGCAGCTGCCTGGCTCGTTCTCGCCGGACTGTTCTTGGTGCTTGGCATCCGCATGCTCCTGCGCCGCGCACCGCGTGACGCGTATCTGCGGTTTGCCGCCATCGCTTCCTTTATCGGAACGGTGTATCTCCTAGTAGCGGCTATCTTTGACCAGCCGGGCACGGTTGTGCTTGCACTTCTGTTCGTATTTATCGGTCTTTTTGCATCGGTCATGCGCCACGCGGAACAGGCGCGCCAGTGGGGTGTCGTCTTCGCTCGCGCACCGCGCATCGGCTTCGTGGTCGTGTTTACACTTACGCTTCTGCTGCTTTCTTCGGTGGCGGCAGCGTATGCTCTCGTAGAACACTCGGTTGCTGCTTCAGAACTTTCGCGCGGTCTTTCTGCGTTGAATAATGGCAACGTTGCGGGTGCGCAGAGCGCAGCGCAGGCGTCGATTTCGTTTGCACAAATGCCGGACGCCTATCTGCTCGAGGCAGAGGCAGCGAACGCTCAGATTGGTCAAATCACAGCATCGACGACCATTCCGCCTGCTACGGCGCAACAGGCCTTTCAGGCTGCGCTCTCGGGAGGTATTAATGCGGCACTCACAGCAACCCAGCTTTCACCAAACGACTACCGCGGATGGGTAGCGCTTGGAAACCTGTATGCTGCAGCGGTTCCGTTTAAGGTTTCAGGAGCCTACTCGAGCGCCAAAACGGCTTATGACAAGGCGGCCGCGCTCAATCCGACCAACGCGCAGATTCCGTTTGCCCTTGCGCAGCTCGATATCGCAAACAAGGACCTTGCGTCGGCACAGAGCGACCTTAAGAATGCGATTGCGCTCAAGCAGAACTACACGTCCGCAATCTTCTTGCTCTCGCAGCTCGAGGTGCAGACCGGCAACGTGAAAGACGCGCTTGCTGCAGCGGAGGCGGCGAACTACTTTACGCCGAACAACCCGAGCATCCTCTTCCAGATCGGTATTCTTAGCGCCGCGCAAAATGACCTCGTCACCGCAGGTCAGGCGCTTTCAGCAGCGGTTGCAGCGAATGCAAAGTTCGCGAACGCGCGCTACTTCCTCGCCGCAATTCTTGCAAAGCAAGGCAAGTATGCTGACGCGCTCGCACAGCTGCAAGCAGTCGCAGACCTTTCGAGCGCTAATAAGCAGGCGGTCGCGCCGCTCATGACGGCACTCCAAGGAAACAAGGATCCGTTCCCGGCAAACCTGCTTTCGGCGTCTTCGACTCCCATCTCTGCGTAGTTGCTAGCAGCGGTTTGTCACAACGAATGGCGTCTGCGCAGTACTTGGCGGGACCCTCGGTACGCATCAGGGACACGAATGACGGCAGCGGGTTCGTGGAATCCTATGAGCGTAGTACGATAGGGTAGATGGTTGGAAATCTGCTTAAGCGCATCACGGCGCCTGTGCGCGGGGTACACCAGGCGGCGTACCTGTTGGCGGCCCTTACGCTTGCGTCGCAGCTCCTTGCGCTCCTGCGCGATCGGACGTTCGCACACCTGTTTGGTGCTGGGCCGGTCCTCGACCTGTACTATGCCGCATTCAAAGTCCCGGATCTTGTCTTCGCGCTCGTGTCCTCGCTCGTAAGCGCGTACATACTTATCCCTCGAATCACGAATGCTTCGCGAGAGGAAACGGGAGCGCTGCTTTCGCAGTCGCTCTCGTTTCTTGTTATTGGCGGCGGGATTATCTGTCTGGTCCTGGCAATCTTCGCTCCGCAGTTGCTTTTTTCTATTTATCCGGAATTTGCGCACTCGGCCCATCGAGGAGGATTCGTTCTGCTGACGCGGTTACTGCTTATACAGCCTTTGCTGCTTGGCGCTTCCGGCGTTCTTGGAAGCGTTACTCAGGTGGAGCGGCAGTTCCTTCTGTTTGCACTCGCACCCGTCCTGTATAATCTCGGGATTATCTTTGGAACGGTTGTGCTGTATCCGCGCTACGGCCTGCCGGGTATCGGCTACGGAGTGATTGCTGGCTCGGTACTGTACCTCAGCACGAACGTTCCGGCGGTGTTGCGTGCGCGGCTTACGGTGCGGCTTGTCTGGCCACGGCTCAAAGCAATGATGCCGATTGTACGTGACTCGGTTCCGCGATCGCTTGCTCTTGGTATGGACTCATTTACGCTCCTTTTCCTGACTGCACTCGCGGCTCGGCTAAGCAGCGGCAGCGTTTCGGTATTTACGCTTGCCGGAAACCTTGAAAATGTCCCGCTTTCGCTCATTGGCGGTTCCTATGCAGTCGCGGCTTTTCCGGCGCTCAGCAAGCATGCGTTTTCCGATCGGGAAGAGTTCGCGCGCGTGCTCTCAAGCAGCGCTCGGCATATCATTCTTTGGTCAATGGTGCTGCTCGGTCTGGTTATCGTGCTTCGTGCATATCTGGTGCGCGTTATTCTTGGCTCGGGCGCGTTTGGATGGAATGCGACGCGGCTGACTGCAGCGCTGCTGGCGCTCTTTGTAGTCGGGCTCGCTGCGCAAGGGCTGGTGCTGCTTTTCTCTCGAGCGCTCTACGCGGTGAAGCAGTCGTGGCGACCGTTTCTGTACCAGCTTGCTGCCGCACTCTTTACCGCTCTCGTTGCGCTTCTTTTCTTGACGCCGTTTTCCCGCGAAACGTTTGCGCCGTGGCTCGCACATCTTCTGCACGTTGACGATGCCGCAGGTTCGCTCGTGCTCATGCTTGCATTTGCTGCGACGCTCGGCGAAGTGTTTCTTGCAGCGTGGGCCACATACGCGCTTCGGAAGACGGTGCCGGGGCTTGCTAAGGGACTCGTGCGGCCGCTCGTGCAAGGAGCCGCAGCCGCGGCCGTAGCGGGCGCGGCGAGCTACAGCGTGCTTGCGCTTCTGGGTGGTCTCGCACCGCTCAATACACTGCCGGTGGTATTTGCCGACAGCTTGCTCGGAGGCGTCACTGGGCTCGCAGTCGCCGCGCTCTCGCTTTTTCTTATGCGAAACGCGGAATTTTTTGACATCGTTGGCGCGCTTTACCGACTGTTTGCGCGCGGGAAGAAGTCGGAGGTGCTTGTTCCTTCGGGCGAAGAACCCGTCCAGTTTTAAAGCCGACAAGGCGCGGTAAGCGTGGTAGAGTCGGAACGTGGAAATACGCAATTTTTCGATTATCGCCCATATCGATCATGGCAAGTCGACGCTCGCCGACCGCATGCTCGAGCGCACGGGAACTATTGAATCGCGCAAAATGCGCGACCAGGTGCTCGACCGCATGGACCTCGAGCGCGAGCGCGGGATCACCATCAAGATGCAGCCGGTACGCATGCGCTATCGGGCGCGAGATGGACGCGAGTACGTGCTGAATCTTATCGATACGCCAGGGCATATTGATTTTTCATACGAGGTCTCGCGCGCGCTCAAGGCCGTCGAGGGAGTGCTCCTGCTCGTTGATTCGACCCAAGGAGTGCAGGCGCAAACGCTCACGACGCTCGCTATGGCACGAGCACAGCACTGCGTGGTGGTGCCGATAGTGTCCAAAATAGACGCGCCTGCTGCGCGGCCCGATGAGGTGGCGCAGGAGCTCGCAAAACTGCTCGGCGTATCAGCTGATACGGTGCTGCGCGTTTCGGGTAAGACGGGCGAGGGCGTCGGCGAGCTGCTTGAGGCGATTGTAGAGCGCGTTCCCGCGCCGGCAGTCAGTTATGCAGCGGAAGGCACAGCAGGGTACGATGCAGCGCACAATGAGCCGCGCGGCCTCATTTTCGACTTTTCGTATACGGCGCATCGCGGCGTCACGGTATTTTTGCGCGTGTTCAACGGCCGATTCGCGAAAGGGCAGCCACTGCACTTCCATGCAGCCGGCAAGGCGTTCACGGCACTCGAAGTGGGAATTTTTGCTCCAGACGAACAGCCGGTCGAATCGCTCGATGCGGGCGAGATTGGCTATATCGTTACGGGCATTAAAGAGGCGGGTGTCGCTGCTGTGGGCGACACGCTTGGGTTTAAAGGTGGCACGCTTCCGGCGTTGCCGGGTTTTGAACGCCCCCGGCCCGTCGTGTGGGCAAGCGTATACCCGGAGAGTCAGGATGACCTGCCGCGTCTGCGCCAAGCCCTTGAGCGGCTGCAGCTCTCAGACTCGTCTCTTTCATTTGAGGAGGAGTCCTCGGGAGTGCTTGGCAGAGGGTTCCGTTGCGGTTTCCTAGGTCTGCTCCATCTAGAAATCGTAACGGAACGGCTGAAGCGTGAGTTCAGCCTCGCGCTCGTGATTACCATGCCGACGATTTCCTACAGCGTGACGACGAAGGACGGCCGCCGCGAGACGGTGTACACACCGGCGAAGTTTCCCGAGCACGGCGATATCGTACAGATCGATGAGCCGTGGGCG
>JAJZPB010000013.1:18934-21178 GCA_021811365.1 bacterium | reverse complement strand
GCGCGCCATTGAGTGCGAGCGTGGAGCCCGTGAGCTTGAGGAAGTTCGGGAGTGCGAGGGTGTTGAGGGCGCTGGTACCGTTGCCCACGAGAATGCCGGAGAGCGTAGTAGAGCCGGTGCCGCCGTTTGCTGCGCCGAGCGTACCGCTGAGAGTGAGCGTACCACTAGAGGTGATGGGGCCGCCGGTGAACGCGAGGCCGGAAAGAGTGGAGGAGGCGTTCACTGAGGTGACCGAGCCGCCAGCCGGAAGAATCTTCCACTTCACGCCGGAGCCGGTCGACTCAAGTACCTGGCCGCTCGTACCAGCGCTGGAGGAAGCGTCGTACAAGGCGCCCGTGAGCGCAAACGAGCCGTTCACCGAGAGTGTAGCGAAGGGTGAGGAGGTGCCGATGCCGATCTTGCCACCGATGACTGCCGCTGATGATGGCGAGGAGCCGCCATAGATACCGGTACCATAGAGGAGGTTGCCGATGTTGAGTTGCTGCGAGCCACTGTTGTTGGGCAAATCAACGTTCTGTCCAATAGCAATATTATTGTCACCTGCTGAGAGGTCCACGCCGGCGCCCGCACCGAGCGCCGTGTTCCCTGCTCCGATCGAGCTAAAGAGCGCATTCTGGCCGACTGCTGTGTTGTTGCTACCTGAGACCGTACTGTAGAGCGCGCCAGCGCCGAAGGCTGCGTTATTTGACCCGCCCAGATTCGTTTGCAGCGTCTGCCCACCAAAAGCGGCATTGTTGTACCCCGAGGTGTTCGAAAGAAGCGCTTCGTACCCTGCTGCCGTGTTGTCGTAACCGATGGTGTTTGCGGTGAGCGACTTGAAACCGAGCGCGGTGTCGCTGTAGCCGTTGTTGTTTACCGCAAGCGTGGAGGAACCAACCGCCGTGTTCGTACCGATGCTGTTGTGACCAAGACCAACGCCAATGCTGTGAATGAGTGCGTCATTCGCCGTAGTGAGCGTCGTACCGTTGTAGGTGAGGGCAGAGTTGGAGGTGATGCTCGTGCCGTTGAAGTAATTGACGCCGTTGGTGGTTTGGGAAGTGGCGTTTGTGCCGCCGTTGGCCACCGGCACCGTACCGAGAGAGAACACTCCGGTACCGCTGTTGTATGCAAGCGGCGTGGTGGCGGAGAGCGAGTTGGGGGCGAGGTAGTCAACGCCAGCACGAGCGGAGAGAAGTGAGCCGGTACCGTTGCCTTTCAGAAGGCCGGTGAGGGTGGTGCTTCCGGTGCCGCCGCCCGCGACGGAGAGTGTGCCGGAGAGTGAGGGGGTGAAGGTCTGGGTGTTACCAGAGCCCGTGATGATGAGCTTATCCGTGAGTCCATTGAAGGAGCTGGTGGTAGTGGCGAGTATCTGGGTGCCACCCGTCTGAAGCTGACCCACCGGCCCGATGGCGAAAATGCCTGAGCCGGTAGTCGTTGCCGATCCTGTTACAGAAAGTGTTGAACCGTTAAAGCTGAGGCCTGAACCAATGAGAAGTGTTTTGACTGGACTCGTGTGGTTTCCAACAAGAATGCCCGTGAGAGTGGTGCTTCCGGTGCCGCCGTTGGCTGCTCCGAGCGTACCGCTGAGGGTGAGCGTACCACTATTGGTGATGGGGCCGCCGGAGAACGCGAGGCCGGAAAGAGTGGAGGAGGCGTTAACGGAGCTGACGGTGCCGAAGCCGCCGGAACCCGCTGTGATACACGAGCCGTTCTGAGCGTAGCAGCCATGGGTGAGATTGATGCCCCCGCTATTTTCAAAAGTCGTCGTTGCTGTTGAGAAGTTCGCAACGCCCTGGATAGAAAGAATGCTGCCCGGGGTGGTAGTGCCGATGCCCACGTTCGTTCCATTGTCATATATAAGAGAGTTCGCGAAGGACGAGCCGTTCCACTTCGGGAGATAGTTGTTGGAGAGCGAGGCGATAGTGGAAGAACCGAGTTTGCCGTTGAAGCGGGCGTAGTCAGTCGAAGCAAGGTAGCCGTTGGTGGTGGAGTTGGCTTGGGAGATGCTGAAGGCTCCGGTACCGCTGTTGTATGCAAGCGGCGTGGTGGCGGAGAGCGAGTTGGGGGCAAGGTAGTCAACGCCAGCACGAGCAGAGAGAAGTGAGCCGGTACCGTTGCCCTTTAAGAGACCTGTGAGCGTGGTGCTTCCGGTGCCGCCGTTGGCTGCTCCGAGCGTACCGCTGAGGGTGAGCGTACCACTATTGGTGATGGGGCCGCCGGAGAACGCGAGGCCGGTGGTTCCGCCTGAGGCGTTCACCGAAGTGA
>JAJZPB010000013.1:0-18834 GCA_021811365.1 bacterium | reverse complement strand
GTGGTGCTTCCGGTGCCGCCGTTGGCTGCTCCGAGCGTACCGCTGAGGGTGAGCGTACCACTATTGGTGATGGGGCCGCCGGAGAACGCGAGGCCGGTGGTTCCGCCTGAGGCGTTCACCGAAGTGACGGTGCCGTGTGTGAAGCCGAGCGTTGAAGTGGAAACGAGAGTGTAGCCGCCTGCGTTGTTGCCCATGAGAAGCTCTCCATACGAAGGTGCTATTGCAAGTCCGGTGCCGCCGTCCAATACTGAGAGCGCCGTGCCCAAGGTGAGCGCGCCAGAGACATACGCGTTGCCGGAAACGGAGAGCTTCTGCGACGGCGAGGTGGTGCCAAGTCCGAGATACCCCGTAGCCGAGTAGACTGAATCAAGCGCGCCCGACTTGGCGAAAATATCCAAAATATTTGCCGTTTGCGTAAGATTGGGTACCAGAGCGAGCGTCGTGGTCGCTGGCGAGCCGGATACGATTGAGAGTTTTGCAAACGATGTGCTCGTACCAACGCCAACCACGTCCGTTGAGGTAGCGAGAGCCACGTGACCGATCTTATCCGTGTACCAACCGCCGGCGCTGGCCGATCCGAAGGCAGCGATCGGATTGCAGGTTATCTGCCCAGAAGCGTTCGTCTGTAGCGCAGAACCTCCCGAGCAGCTGAGAATATTCGCAAGGGTAAGCGGCCCCGAGAACCTGCCCGTACCGTTCACATCGAGCGTCGTGGCGGGCGATGACGTCCCGATCCCGATAGCGCCGTTGTTACGCACCACAAAGAGCGTATTGGTCGCCGTTGCAGTCGAGGAACCTATAGCGAAAAGCGTATGATAGCGCGCGCCTCTATTTGCCTGAATCGAAAATTCTGCGAACGGCGCGGTCGATGCGACGCCGAAGGTTCCTTCGGTCGGGGACATCGTCTGCGCGGTGCTTGTGGCGGGAAGCGTGCCAAAGAGGAAGTTACCGATTGAAAGCTGATTGTTCCCTGCCGGATTTTTGAAATTCGGATCATACCCGATGCCGATGTTACCGTAGCCGGTTGTCAGATTGGTCGCGTTATCGGGATTAGGACCGAGCAATATGTTGCCGTACCCGGTCGTGAGGTTAAAACCGGCCTTGTAACCGAGCGCTACGTTGTCGTTGCCGGTCGTGTTATACGCAAGCGAATACGCGCCGACGGCTGTGTTGTTGCCCCCTTTAGCATTTGCGAGCGCTGTCGAGCCGATGGCGGTATTTCCAGATCCGGCGTTGTTCGTATTGAGCGCGGTGTAGCCAAGGGCGGTATTGTCGGAACCCGACGTGTTTCCATACAGTGCCTGATAGCCATTTGCCGTATTGTTCTGACCGGTCGTGTTGTTGGAGAGATTTTGGAAACCGACTGCGAGGTTGCTCTGAAGACCGCCGCCTCCTTCTCCAATCATCACGTGCCCCGAAAGCGTCAGACTCGCATTGGTCGAGTCGTAGGTGAAATTCGGATTGCTGGTGATATTGCTGCCATCGTAAAAGAGGATGCCCATGTTACTGCCGCTCGCGTACTGCGTGCTCGTACCCGTGCCGCCGTGCGCTACCGGCACAACACCGAGCGAAATCTCACGCGTCGTCGAACTATAGAGCAACGGACTAAGCGCTGTGAGCGAGTCGGGCGCCAAGTAGTCGAGTCCCGGGATAGCGGTCGCAATCGCGCCCGTGCCGTTCCCCTTCAAAAGGCCGAAAAGTGTCGAGGAGCCGGTGCCCCCATTCGCCACGTCGAGCGTGCCCGTTAGCGTTGTTGTACCGGTCGAGGTGATTGTTGGGTTTAGGAAGGAAAGGCCGGTCGTGCCGCCGGAGAAGCCGACGGAGCTCACGGTACCTATTGCGCCGCTGCCACCGCCGAGACAGGTTCCGTTCACCCGATAGCACCCGCTGGTAAGGTTTATGCCGCCCGTGGCGTTTATGGTTACGACACTCGACGCAAAGGTGCCGACCCCGCCGATAGCGAGCGGACCTTGCGGCGTGGTCGTCCCCAAACCAAGGTAGCCATTCGCGGTGAGCACCGAAGAAAGCGCCCCTGACGCGTTGTAGATATCGATGAGATTTGCGGTCTGACTCGTGGTCGCTGAAAGCGCAAACGTCGGCGTTGAGGTAGAGGTAGAGGTAATCGCCAGCTTCGCGAAAGGCGTTGTTGAACCCACACCGACGTTGTCGGTCGATGTTGCAAGCGTAACGTGCCCGATATTGTCCGTGCCCCAGCCGCCTGCCGTCGAAAGACCGAGGGACGCAATCGGGCCGCAAATCACGTTACCGTACGCGTCCGTTTGCAGCGCATCGCTTAAGTGACACGAGGAAATCCCGCCTAGCGTGAGCGTCGCGGCTATCTTGGCACTACCAGCGACACTTAGCGCATGCGTCACTGAAGGCTGTGTGCCGATACCAACGTGACTGCCGAAGTACGCATTCCCAGAAGTCGTCGCGTTACCGCTATCGTCTACGGAAAAAAGGGTCGCCGAGGAGCCGTTGGTTATGTTTAGCAGCTGTGCCGTAGTCCCCGTCGCCGCGCTCGCGATTGAAAGCATTGCGAGAGGAGTCGAGGTTCCGATTCCGAGGTTCGTTCCATTGAAGACAAACTTGGGCGACTGCGTAAGCGCACTCGCACTGCTATTTGCGTACTGGATTGCGTTAGCTACAAACGTATTCGGCGTGTCACTGAGACCTAGATACGTTGTAATCGGCGTTGCGGTATTGCCGCCGCTACTGATTACCACGACGCCCCCTGTCGCTGAAATGATCGGATTCTGCGGCGTACCGGAAATAACGATGTTACTACCCGCTTTAATCGAGTTAATGACGTTCGAAGCGAACACCTTACCCGTACCCGCATCGATATTGGCGCCATCGGTTGCTAGTCCGCCGATCGCTAGCAGTTGTCCGTTCACCCGTTCGGTACCGGAAACAGTAAGACCTCCCGCAACTGAGAGCGCGCCATTGAGCGCGGTGCGACCGTTCACAGTCAACCCGCTACCAATTGTCTCTACCCCACTCACGTTCAAACTACCTGCTACAGCAAGATTGGTATTTATGGCGAGCGAGGTGTAGTTAGTAAAGTTCGGACTAACTGGGAGTGTCGATGCCGGTACCGAAGATGCTCTTGCCGCTGATTGCGACGCCTGGGCAGGCGCGCCCGCAAGCAGTTGCGCGACGGCTACCTGAGGCGAGCTCGTCGCCACCGATGAGTTCGCAGCCGCAAACTCATGCTGAGGCGCCGCTGGTCCAAAAGAATGCGCAACGGCATTCGGAAGTTCGGCAAGAGCGTTCACGGTCTGCGCAAATCCGGAAACCAACGACCGCCACGCGCCGCTAAACACATCCGCAGACTGCGAAGATCCTTGGGCAAGTCCCTGAACGGCAACCGCGGGATCAAGAAGAGCCGAGGAGAAACGACTTACGCCAACAAGCGCTGGTTGCACCGTTGTAACCGCTAGTGCTTCCGCTCGACTAAAAAGTGTCTTCGCCCAAACCACGTTCGTCAGAAGCGCGAGCCCAATCACGAGCGCACCAATGCTCAGCGCCGAACGGCGCGAGAGCACGCGCGAGACGAGCATTTTCCGAACAGAAGGAATGCGCATTGGTACCTCCGTCTCATACTCCACTCGGCGCTGCTCCGACAAAGTTGCGCTACGCGCTTCTTTTTTTTCAAGCTGCTCCTTCAAGAAGGCACTGAGCGACCCCTCATCGACAAACCACACTTTGCCAACTTTGCTACCAACTACGTAACCCTGACGACAAAGCCGCGAAATGTAATCGTGCGTATAACCATAAACATGCGCTGCCTCTTTAGAAGAGAGGAGCTTTCCATTCGCGTTAGTAGAAGGAGCAGAGGACATCGTGAAAAACGAATTAGCTAAATAATAGCAAGCTATTTCGCTTCGCGTATAGAGCAAAAAAACGCTTTGTGGATAAGAATTTTTACCAAGCTCGATGCACAAAAAACTGCACCCTTTCTCTCACCAGCACCAGGAACCCAACGTAATACGATACATAGTTCAGAGTACGGACCTCTAAAGCACACTGCACATCCTCGTATCGTGTATATAGCGCCTAAAGTGGCACGAATATGAGTAAAGATACTTAGAAATACCGCAATATTGCCGCGGGATTCAACCTTAGACTGAAACTACTGTGAGTCCATTAAAAACTTTGCCCTCACTATCGCATGATGCACATGCTCGGATAGATATGCCGAGATCTTAAAAGTATTGCTACAGTTTATATCTCGTTAACTCGGTATAACGAGATTAACTACTTATATTTTACGCGTTATTTTACCTCGTCTGCTGTGCTATATCCCGGCAAATATCTCTACGGAACCGTTTGAAACGTACACGACTGCATTAGGGTACTCGAAAGTTTTTTCTCCCTCTGCTGTGCGAACTGTAATAGGATTCTGCTCTATCATAGTGATGAAATTTGCATGCCCAGGGAGAATGTCAAAGCGGCCTGATTGGTTTTCTGACGACACGCTCTGGGCGCACCCTTCCCACAATCGTTCATCGGCGCTGCTTACGCGTACCATGATTTCTTGTGGGTGGTTCGTGCTCATAGCGCTGGCGGCACAGGGACCGGTATGGCAGCAGGAACTTCAGCCGAAGCGTTTGGTGCTTGTGGTCCGAGTTCTCGTACCTCTGCCGCTCGTCCTATATACATAAAATGCTCCGGCTGAATGTCGTCGTAGTCTCCGCGCAATATAGCGTCGACATCTTGGATGGCTTCGGATCGCTTCACAAAGACTCCCCCTCGTCCTGTGTGAGTTTGCTGCGTAAAGAATGGTTGCGTCATGTAGTTACGAAGTCGGGTCGCGCGCTGGTATATGACTTTGTCTTGTGGCGTAAGCTCGCCTTCTCCGATAATACTGACGATTCGGGCAATACGCTGGTACTGCTGCAGAATCTCGACAGCGGCAGTAAGCGCACGTACGTGGGCTATATCAGTCTCATCCGTGGATGCACGACTTGAAATGGACGACTTCGAGTTTAGGAGGTCTATGGCCGGGAATCGACCCTCCTGGCTCATTTCGCGAGAAAGAATTACGACCGCTTCAAAATACGGCAGCGCTGCTGCAAGCGACGGGTCGCTCAACTCATCTGCAGGAACGTATACCGTCTGCACCGATGTAATCGTTGTGCGCTCCCCCGGACCGAGGCGGCTCTGGAATCGGGCCATATCTGACTCAAGCGTCGACTGGTATCCGTATTCGGACGGAATCTCCTCAAGCAAGGTAGAGAGCTCATTTCCAGCCTGCACGAAGCGGAACACGTTGTCTGCAAAAAAGAGCACATCTTGCGCTTTCTCATCTCGGAAGTACTCGGCAAGCGTCGCTGCCGCTGAGGCAACCTTTAGACGCACTGCGGCATTCTCGTTGATGTGCGCGACGATAAGCGCAGTCTTTTCCAATACCTTCGCCTCTTTGAGCGAAAGCCAGAGCTCGTGTCCTTCGCGTATACGTTCACCGATGCCGGTATAGAGCGTTACGCCCGGGTGCGAGGAATTCAGGTTACGAATGATCTCGGTCATGAGCACGGTCTTCCCGACTCCTGCGCCTCCCACAAGCGCCAAATTGCCTCCGTCAAGAAGGGGCGTGAAGAAGTCGAGTGCTTTGATGCCCGTATCCAAAAAACGGCGCTCTGCAGCATCTTGGCGAAGACGCTTTTGCCCAGGCGCATCAATGAGGCGCGTTTCTTCAAACGAGAGCGGTGGCCCGCCATCAACCGGGTTTCCATAGATATTGATAGCCCGGCCAAGAACGCTCTGGCCCACCGGAATAGAGAGCGAGCGGCCTCGGGAAACGATGTGCATGTTCCGCTTCAACTCGGACTTATCGCTCAGCAAGAGGCAGTACAGCAAATCGCGCTCTTTGTAGGAATGCACTTCGATGAGCACGCGGCTGTTTGCTTCTGCAGAAAGCAGCTCCCTAAGTGCCGGACGGTAGTCGCTCTCGCAGCGCACCGTGACAATCTGCCCTCTCACGGTAAGCACACGACCGACAAATTGTTCTACAGTGTTCATGACCTGAATTTAGCTAAGGCGGAAAAGGTCTCAAGCAAGCGTGCGTCTTTAAACGCCTCCGCTTCCTGGCGCGCTCGATACCTGAGCGCTGCCAGTACAGAGTTCGCGCGGTCTTGTGCGTCATTCATCGCAAGAAGCCGCGCCGCAGTACGCGCAAGCTCCGCCTCGAACATCACGCGGCGAAACAGCAGGTAGCGGACACGCGTCTCGAAAAAGGAAAGGATTCGCGATAGCTCCGGTTCGAAAATATAATCAACTGAATCGTTCAGTTCTTCCGTCTGCGCTCGTTCTGAAGGTGCATGTGTGATGTCGAGCATACCCACCGTCTGGCTAAACATGTTGACGAATGATGGGTGGAACACATACACGCGACTGAAGGATGCGACGCGCTCAAGGAACTGATGCACTTCCTCTCGAGTCGGGTCGTCTGCCGCAAACGATAGGAACTCAGGAGGACGCCTTAGGTGGCCGTACCCTTCAACAAACGCACGGCCGGTGTTACCGATGATCATAACTTCTTCGTCTGGCGTTTTCTGGGCGTGTTCCATAAGCGCACGCACGACGTCGGCGTTAATGGAACCGTAGAAGTGCGCGTTTGATGTGAAGGCTACCGCTATGCTTCGCGTGGGCTCGTCCTTTCCTGGCGCCTTTGCCTTTGCCGCTGCGCGACGAACCGCTTCGTAAAGTCCTGAGATTTCGTCGAAAAACGTGCGGTTCTTTTCAAACTCTTTTCGTAAGTGGCCGATCTTTTCGGCGCTCAGCTCGAAAAAAGTGCCCGTCACGAACTGAAGCGCTTCGAGACCGAGTACTTCTTGGTGGCGTTCAGCTAAGGTCGACATACGGCAGTAAAAGGTGCGAGGCTTGCATTTAGTTTTTTAAGGAACTGGTCGAGCGTCGAGGTTCCTTTGCGCGCGCTCTCGACAAGCGGCTGTAGCAGCGGATCCTTGGATACTGCGGCCTTGAGTGCAGCGTGATTTCGTTTAACAAAGTCAATACTTTTTTTATCAAAGAACGGAGTGAAGACGAGTGAAAGCAGGATAACTTGTTCCTCCTGAGACACGGCGGTCGCAGGTTCTTGCCGCAAAAGAACAGTAGCCACCTCCCCGCGCGCCAGAACGTCCTGCGCCTCAAGCGACAGCTGCGCACCGAACTGGCTATAGCGCTTCTCGCGCTCATAGTCAGCAAGTAGCCCAAACACACGAATAGAAAGCTGCTTCGCAAGCGTGGACTGTGTCTGGCGGCCGACGCGCGTCACGGACTGTTGCGGGTCGATTGCTGGGAAGTACCCCTCGGCATGCGCCACGGGCGAAAAGAATAGGTGCCCGTCTGTAGCGGACATAAGGTTCGTAGAAATAAGATTCGTCATCTCCTCAATATTCGTCTCGAGCACCGGCAGCAGTGTCAGGCTGCCGCCCCCATGCGCTTTATTGAAAAAACCTGCGCGCTCAAGCAAGTGCGCCTGCGCATAGAAAGTGTCGCCCGGATACGACTCGCGTCCAGGCACGCGGCCAGAAAGCAGCGCGATTTCGCGGAAATACTTCGCGTGGATTGCAAGATCATCGAGGACGAGCAACACGTCCTTCCCTTTCTTTGAGAATGACTCCGCCACCTGGAGCGCGACCGCCGGCGCAATAGACACAAACGGAGCAGGGTCATCCGACCGAGCAACAACCGTAATGGTATTTGGGTTCCCGTCTTTGCGGTACAGGCGTGCCATCACGTTCTCAATGTAGGCGGCTGGACGACCAATGAGCGCGTAGACGCAGACCACCCCCGTGTCTCTCTGCGCAGCCGTCACGCTCTCCAGAAAAACGTCCTTGCCGCTTGCATTCGGTCCCAACACCAACTGACGCTGTCCTTTCGCTATAGGGAGCAATAGGTCGACCATGGTCATGCCAAGAGTAAGCTGCTCAATCATGAGCGAGCGAGCGCTCATGTCCGGAGCATCACTCTCCAACGTAAGCGGTTCTGTGGCAGGCGGAAATGCTTCGCGCCCATCCACCGGCTCACCAAGCACGTTCATGGCGCGTCCGAACAGTGCTTCACCGAGATACAGCTGTATGCCTTCAGGATGCGCCACGAAGCGTTCGCCTGAACCGGGACTGCCGGGGTCAAGCAAAAGCGCCTCGACGCCGCTTTCTGCAAGCGCCGTAACGAGCGCACGCTGCCCGTGCGCGTTGATCACAATATCGTTCACGCGTGCGGAAGGAAGCCCCTCAAGCGAAATAAGATACCCCTTCGCCTGCGTAACGAGTCCTGCTTCCTTGTCCGCAACTTGTTCTTCCATACACACTAGGCAACCGCTTTTGCAGAAAACAGCGCAGGAATCCGTTCGTAGAGTTCCCGTTCGTGCGTGCGCAGCGCTTGTTCGAGACTGTAATCACGCAGCACATCCTGCCAGAGCAGCTGGCAACCCGCTCCGAGTTCAGGGTCAATGGAAAAGTCGAGCAGTGCGTGCACATCGACCGCTTGCCGCGCCCACTGCCCCACCATCGCTACCGCATCAGTCGTCAAAAGCACTGCGACCGTGAGCCGCACCGTGGGGAGCGCTTTCGCCTCAATGAGCGCTTGATCGAGAACGTCGTGGAACGTCTCTCGGTTAAATGCAGCATACAACTCGGGCGGGAGATTCCTTAGAAACCCCAAGTCCGCCGGGTCATGCGGACCCGCCGTCGAAAATTCCCCAATCATTTCAGGATTCAATACTGAGCTCTGCTTCGTGAAAAAGGCAAATTCCAGATACTCTCGCAACAGGCCAAGACGATACGCCAGATCAGATTGGCGGTACGTTGTAGGGATGAGGGCAGCAAGGACACTGTTCGTCATGCTGGTAACCGGCCAAACACACCATCGCGCCGCGCCTGTTCGAGTGCCGCAAGAATAATGTCGCGATGCTCTTGCAGAGAGAGCGCTTTACCAAGCGCTATGCGTGCCGTTTCTTCCACGAGTGCGACCGCATTCTGATCGATGGCCGCACTGCGTTCTTTCCTGTACGCAGTAATTTGCTCTCGGACACCCTGCGCCTCTTTCTCAAAAAGATCCGCGACACGCTGGCGCATTTCTGCTACAAGCGCATCCTGCTCCTTTGCTGCCTGAGCGCCGAGCCCTGCAAACATACTGCGTAGATTTTCTATTTCCTTTGCTGAAGCGGCGAGCACGCGCCCTGACCCCTCCTTTAAGTGCGCTGTCATCTCGTCGCCTAGCTTCGCGAACTGTTCCGAAAAATGCGTTGAGTACTTCTCAACCTCCTGCGCCTGCGCCGCAAGCGCCGCATCGGCATGGGCAATAAGCTCTTTGAAGTGGTTCGCGTACGACGCACTTAGCTGTTCATCTGCTAGTTTGCGATCGGCGAGCAGCTTGTCCGCGGCTGTTTGCGCAGCTGCGCGCAGTGTGCGCGCCTGGTTCTCCGCTTCCGTCAGCACCTGCTGCGCTTTCTCTTGCGCTTGACCGACAATTTGATCGTATATCGGCGTCGAAAGATGCCGTAATCGCGTACTCAGCTGGATTACCATTGCGACGAGAACCAAAAGCGCAATGACGATAAGCGCGAGCACGCCGATTACAAGCGGTCCGATCGGAAGAGAAAGCGTGCTGCCGGAGGTAAGAAGTGATGGCATATAGTTCAGCGTCTATGCATGCGTATGCCTGCATCATAGCATTCGTGCCGTATTGCTTGAGCGTCGAAGCTGTGGATCATAGCGGCATGAGCACGACCACAAGGGCGACAAAGAGTCCGAGGAGACTTATGAAGACAATGAGCGCAGCATTGAGCGCAACCATGAGCTGGATGGATGTTTTCGCCAGCGGATTGCGGCCTATAGAAACGATGCCGCTCGTGATATTGGCTCCAAAATTACGGAACGCCGCGTACACCGAGCCGACCGCTATGAATGCGGCAAGCAAATAGCGCAAAACTTGAACTGCCGGTACCGTTGGCCCTTGGGTTTTTGGGGTATTTTGCTGTGTGCTTGAAATCGGGCTTGAAGAGGCGGTGGCCGGAGAAAACTGAGGTCGGCGAGCAAAGCTGAGCGCGACAAGAATCGACCCGGAACCCGTCGACGTTGCTCCCATAAACGACTGGAGCGCCGTCCCAATCACGTACGGGTCAGTGGGCCCCGCTTTCTGGGCACTGCCGGGAATAGACGACGAGGTCAGGTAGTCCCCCACCTCTATGGAACCGCCTGCATTCGTTACGTTAACTTCAGCGGTACCAGAGGTAACGACCGGAACACCGCCCGACGTACCCCTGAGCACGAGAAGCGGTTTTGTTACGACGACACCAAATAAACTCGGGTCGTTTGGCTCGGACGCAATGTAGTAGCGCTGGCTATGCGGATCATATGCAATCAGGTCGCCGGAGACAGGCGTACCGCTAGAGATAGTGAGCGTTTCCGCTATCGCCGTACCCCCGAATTGGGCGTGCGCGCTCGAAACGGCCGCCGCAAAAACAAAGAGCGCTACGGCGAGCGCACGATGGCCATTGTCGATTTTGGGCCAGGATTTAACCATGGCCTACGGGCTGCCTGGTACCGCGCTTGAAAAAGCATGTATAGCCGCAGCGGACGCTGCCGCGCCTCGCTCGACCGACGCGCGCGACGTGTTGGTAAACGCAGCAATCGCCACTCGAACATCGCCGACCGCTTGCTGCGTTGCGGAGAAAATCGCACCTACGCTTGCGTCGATGGCTACTGCGGATTGCTGTATGCCGCCTTCGTAGTGCACTAACGCGCTTTGCACTGCGTTCGTAAAGAGCCCCGCGCCCCCGTACTCGAGCGCAAGACCCTGTTGTGCCAGTGCAGGACCGGCGTATGCGAGTACGGAGGCTGCGCCCAGGTACGCGTTGCGCATGGCATAGGGCGCATCCACGCTAAGCTGGAGCGTACGCGTACCCACGGCACCGACCGCAAGAACCATGCTTCGCGCAGCAGACGGCGTGACGGTTGCAATTCCGAATGCTAAACGCACGTCCATGTGTATTGCCGAGTGCGCTACCGTCTGGACATCACGGCCAACGAGCACTAGCGAACGCTCGAGTTCGCCCGGAAACACTCTCGCAACGTCACGCGTTTGTACTGCTAGAGAAAAAAGCTGCGCACCAGCCCAGTGAACTGCCGTTACATACTGGCTTGGGATTGCGTAGGCGACGTGGTATACGGCAACGCCCATACCAAAATATGCGGCTGCAACAAACGCTTCAGTGTGCTGCACTGAATCAAAATGGCGCGCTGCTAGAGGAAGATCTGTCGCAAGCGCCGCAAGAAGCCGCACCCCTCGCATCTCGTAGCGCTGCGCCCGGCGACTTCCTGCCTCATGCAATTGTGTAGGAATTGGACTTGAAGGCGTACCGATTGCTGCTGTACTCAACTCATGCTGCATCTCCTGTGTCGCCGCTGCTGCAGCAGCGGCATAGACTGACCCACGAGCCGCAGTAGGAAACACCCGATGAGCCGTATGCGCTGGCGCAGAGTCTTGAAGCGCAATATGCACTTCCTGCGAGGTCGCCTGCAGCACCGAAACAACACGCGCTCCAAAGTTCGGTAGATACTCTGTGCGGGCAAGCGCCGCGCCCATGAGCAGTACGATAGCCGCAACTGAAAGAGCAAACAGCTGCTCGTGGAGCGATGTTTTCGCGATCCCATTGAGCCATGCCGGTTGTGCACTGCGCATGTGGTCCGAAATCTCCGTACCCTGTGCCTCAGCAGCAAAAAACGCTAGCGGCCGTTTCGATTCGAGGTGCTGCTCAAGAGCAAATCTGCTCACAAACCAGGTATCTCCAAATTTTCTCCCTGGCACTATTCCTGAACCGACTAACCTCAAAAGATAGTCCGGAGAATACCCCGTCACGCGCGCAGCGTCCCCTGTCGAGATGAGCACTGATCCAAAGAAAGGAGTCATGGTTAAGTTTATCCGCAGGCTGTATAGATACTAGAACAGTATCCGAATTTACGGGGCATTACGCGTGTGGATAAACAAGCGCCGCCCATGCTGTACTGCAACCCTGTTCTGTCGTCACCAAATGTAGACCACGACCGAGAGATGCTTAGTATGGTAGACCGTTGATACGACCACCTCACCCGACAATGCGATCACTGAGCCTCGTATCGTCCCCAGTATTCCCCACCTTAGCCGTTAGGCGACACGATATAACTATATTTTACTTGGTTTTTTCGTATATGCTTGTGCCAACTAGCGCGTTAATAGATGCTGGGACATTCGAGAGCACCGCCTTAGACGGACCAGCCTCTAGGTAGGCTAGACCCGCAGCACTGAGCGCAAGCAGAATGCTTACAACACGTAGTAAATTGACCCAAAATGACGCGCGACGGCGAGAAGCTGGTGCTGCGACCCTTTCCTCCGTCTTTCGAGCAGGATACGTATCTGACTCCAGAAAATTATCGCCTCTCGTAGGGTACAGCGGCGCTTCCATCCTACGGACTATGGGGACTACCTGCTCTCGCTCATTCTCTAGTTCTGGCTCTTGCACACTACCAGCTTCTTCCATGGTTGGTGTCAACACGGGCGTAGGTTTAACTTCAGCTTCTGCTACTACGGGGACCTGTGTGGCCGGCGTACCGGACTCAGTCGCTGCTCCAACTGGTGGTGTAGTGGGTTCTACGGGACCGTTCGAAAACCAAGCCTCCCAAGCCTCATTAAGGTTATCCAAGGGTTCGCTTGCGACGGGTACCGCTGGCGTAGTGGGGGGAGACGCGATCGGTTCGGGGTCTACTGACCCGGGCAGTTCCTCTTTTTTTATAAGGTTAATATGCGGCGGTTCGTCGTAGAGCGGGGCGTACCGTGGCGGTTCCCAAGTGTGGTCGATTGTTTTCGCTGTGCTGCTTGCTGTTTGGCTCGATACTACGGACTCTACTTTCGCGTTTTCAACTTTTGGGAAGGACACCGACGGCGGTCCGGCTTCGCTAGTCCCAAAACGATGTTCGCGGATATCAGCCTCAAGAACATACCAGCTGCGCCCAACCTGTCGGGCCTTTACGCGACCCTCGCGGCATAGTTGCCCAACATAGTCTTTAGCGTACCCGGTCACTTTTGCCGCGCGTCTGGTGGAAAGGTACTTTTTATCGTCGATAAGGAGCTCATCCATTACGAGATAGTATAAGGCAATCTCGTCTCACCGCGCCACCCGTTGTACACAGATTAGCTTTTCGAAAGCTCTTCCAGAAGCAACTCTCTAATCCGCGAAGGATTACCCGCCCCTTTGCTCGCACGCATGCTCATGCCAACCAGATACTGTAGTGCGGATTCCTTCCCCGATCTATATTCTTCGACGGCTTTCGGCTCTTGTGCAATGACCGCTTTCACAATCTCCCCCAAGGCGTCCTCATTCTGAATCTGAATGAGGCCATGCTTTGTCGCTAACTCTTCAGGGTCTCCTCCGTGTGCCACGAGTAATTCGAGCGTGTCTTTTGCTCCTCGTGAAGAAAGCGTTCCGGCATGCGTAAGCGCTATGAGCTTAGCGAACGCTATGGGATCCACAGGAAGATCTTGCCATCCTTCGCGTGCTTGGATGCCCGCGAGGTCAGCGGCGAGGTAATTAGCCGCCAGCTGAGCTAGCTTTTTATCTCCACTCATCGCTTGCGCTACGGCATCAAAAAACGCGCTGTATACCGGGTCGCGAACAATCTGCTCCACTAGAGAGTCTTTGAGTTCATAGGTTTCTCTGTACCGAGCGCGACGCTGGGGCGGCAACTCCGGCAGTGTCGCCTGCACGACCTGCGGAGCACATTCTGCGTCCTCGGAGAGCACGAGCTTAGGGAGATCGGGTTCAGGAAAATAACGATAATCCGCACTTCCCTCTTTAAGGCGCTGGCTAAAGGTTTTCTGTCCATTTTCATCCCAGCCGCGTGTCTCCTGTAGGACAGGCTTCCCCTCTCGCAAGAGGGCGATATGCCGTTCCACTTCATACGCGATTGCGCGCTCTAGCGAGCGGAAAGAGTTAAGATTTTTGACCTCCACCTTCGTACCAAGCGTGCCTGGCTCGGCCGAAACAGAAATATTTGCCTCAACGCGCATCTCACCCTTCTCGAGGTTCGCTTCACCAGCGTCCAGCGTCCGGAGAAGCAGCTGTAACTCTCGTGCAAACCGTCCCGCCGCTGCCGCCTCGTGAATCACGGGCTCCGTTACAAGTTCCATCAGAGGAACGCCAGCCCGATTAAAATCAACCAAACTCACGCCCTGCTCGTGCGACGAGCGTGCCGTGTCCTCCTCCAAGTGTACGCGCGTTATGGCTACGCCGTCGAGTTCACCGCCTTTCACCAGCGGACGTTCGTACTGGCTGATTTGGTACCCCTTAGGAATATCGGGATAAAAATAGCTCTTTCTATCGAATTCCGTATGGTCCGCGAGTTCGCCGCCGATAGCCGCACCGACGCGCAATACATGCATAACCGCCGCCCTGTTAATCACCGGAAGCGTGCCAGGATGCGCCATGCAAACCGGACAAATGTTTACGTTAGGCCGTGTCTCATCGGGGTCGTTTCTTGAATTGCAGAACATTTTAGTCTGCGTCTTCAGCTCCGCATGAATCTCCAGCCCTATTGTGGGAACATACGTAGAATCCATAGCCTATAGAGTATAGGCCCGCGCCCAAAAAGGCTACAACCCTGCCGGCCCCTCACTGAGGAAATCTAAAAGCGTCTGCGCGAAGGCGTCACGCAACTCGGGAACTTCTGAGGAGAGTGGGACGACCTGTCTGCCGGCAACTGCAGAAAGCCTCTCCAAAGTCTTTTTCCAGACTTCTTCCGGCACGAGGTCTACTTTTGAAAGCACAACGAGTTCTGTCTTGTCCGAGAGTCCATGACCAAATTGTACAAGTTCATTCCTTACTTTCTCGTATGCTATTTCCGGTCTATCTTGTTCAACCGAGATGAGATGTACGATGATTCCGGTACGTTCTGCGTGCTTTAAAAATCTCGTACCAAGCCCTTTCCCTTGCGAAGCGCCTTCAATGAGCCCCGGAATGTCTGCGATAAGATACCCATTGAAGTCGCCGAGATTCGGTTCGAGTGTCGTAAACGCGTAGTTCCCGACTTTTGCCTTCGCATGCGTAAGTGCATTCAACAAGGTCGACTTCCCCGCATTCGGCATGCCAATGAGGCCAGCGTTGGCTATGATTTTTAGCGTCAGCGTTATCTCCCCAGACTCGCCCGGTTTGCCGTTTGTCTGTTGGAATGGATTCTGGTTCGTCGAACCTTTAAACCGGGCGTTTCCCTTCCCGCCTTCGCCACCACGCAGTACGGTTACCTGATCACCTTCGTTAAGAATCTCGTACGTTCGCTCAGTAGCTGCTACGCGTGCGACAGTACCGACAGGAACCGTAAGCACTATGCCTGCACCATGCGCACCATGGCGCAGTTCGCTTTCTCCCGCACCACCGTCTTGAGCACGAAATTCTTTTTCGAAACGATAGAAACCTAGCGCGCTCAAATCGCGCACTCCTTGGAGCACGACGTCGCCTCCGCGCCCGCCGTCGCCGCCACCGGGACCGCCGTACGCTTTTCCTTGTGAGCGCAGCCAGCGTATGACGCCGTTGCCGCCATTGCCTGCCCGTGCGCGTATTGTCACTTCATCGACGAATGCCATGGGGCAACCCTAGCACACTTGACGGTATTTTAAAACTGATTCAAAGCATTTGGACGAGGCGCATTCACCAAACGCAAACTCTCCTTTGGTGAAGCACCGGCCAAGCAAAACGTAGATCCAGCGCGCAGATGTGCCAAGGGTTCGTTTTTTCCGTCTGTGTAGCAAACGCAAAACGTGCCGACCGGCGTACGCCGGTCGGCACGTTTTGCTGCTCGTTGACTACGCAACGATGGCCCACCCCTGTGCGAGTAGCGGCTCGGCTTTCTTATATTTAAGCGTCTGGCGCTCCTCCCCTTTAAAAATAGTAACCAGGTCGTTGCGGCCGTACACCTTCCCCTTAACCACTGGTATGGCAGGTGCCCCCGCCGAACCATCCTCCGCGCCGGCGGCGACGAGCTGTGCGCGAACACGCTCCTCCTCCGCGCGAACGCGTGCTTCGTCAATGGGCGCAATGCGCGGGAGTGCCTCCGTAACTGCGGAAGCGATGTTTGCTTCGAGCGCGCGGAAACGGATCAACCCCTCCCGGCGGTACTCGATGAGCGGGTCGCGCTGACCGTACGCGCGTAAAGAAATGGCGTGTCGGAGGTAGTCCATCGTCTCGAGGTGCTCGAGCCAGAACATGTCGGTAACCTGGAGCAGGAGGTGGCGCAGGTGCGGCGCGAACGCATCGCCAAGTTCTTGCTTCTTCGCTTCAAAAAGCGACTGTGCGGACTCTTCAGAGCCAACGAGCGTGCGCACCGTCGCCTCGACCTCTTCAGCGCTGCCGAGAAGGGCGGCGCGGCGGCGTGCGTAGATTGCGAGGCGCTGCGTATTCATCACGTCGTCGTACGCAAGTACCTGTTTACGCGCATCGAAGTTGAACCCTTCGATCCGTTTCTGGGCCGTCTCGAGCGACCGAGTAATCATTGAGCTCTCGATGGGCTCGTCCTCAGGAATGCCGAAGTGGCCCATCACGCGCTTGAGCGTCTCCGACGCGAATACGCGCATAAGTTTGTCACCGAGCGAAACGTAGAAGCGCGTCGCGCCCGGATCGCCTTGGCGGCCGCTGCGTCCACGCAGCTGGTCGTCAATGCGCCGCGCGTCATGGCGTTCGGTGCCGACTACCATGAGACCACCCTTCTCAAGGACCATCGCGCGCTCCGCTTCCGTCGCGTGCGCGCCGCCGAGCTTGATGTCGACGCCGCGGCCAGCGAGGTTTGTGGCGACCGTTACCCGACCGAACTTTCCTGCCTCAGCGATAATCTCTCCTTCCCGTTCGTGGTTCTTCGCATTGAGCACCTCGTGCGGAACGCCTGCATCGCGCAGGTAGGCGCTCACCACTTCGTTGTCTTCAATAGACACCGTGCCGACAAGCACCGGCTGTCCCGATTCGTGACACTCTTTCACCGCACGGGCCACTGCACGATACTTCCCCGCCGCAGTTTGGAAGATGAGGTCATCGTAGTCCTTGCGCGCAAGCGGCCGGTTGGTCGGTACTGCAACGACGTCGAGCGCATACACCGAGTAAAACTCTTCCTCTGAAGAAAGCGCGGTGCCGGTCATGCCCGCTAGCCGCTCGTACATGCGAAACAGGTTCTGAAACGTCACGGACGCATACGTGCGGGTTTCCTCTTTAATAGCAACACCCTCTTTCGCCTCGACGGCCTGGTGCAGCCCTTCGGACCAGCGGCGGCCGGGCTGCAACCGTCCGGTAAATTCGTCGACGATAATCACCTCGCCATCGCGTACGACGTACTCTTTATCTTTATGAAATAGGGCTTTGGCGCGCACTGCGGTTTCCAGGTGGTGTGCATACTTGATACCGCCCTCGGTATACAAGTTCTCCATACCGAGCGCCACCTCGGCCTTATGCATGCCTTCGTCGGTTATCTGAATCGCACGCTGTTTCTCGTCTACCGCGTAGTCCTCGCCTTCGGCAAAACGATCCACAATCTGCGCCAGCTGCGTATAGAGCGTCTCAGAGTCGCCTGCGGGGCCGCTAATAATGAGCGGTGTGCGCGCTTCATCTATAAGAATAGAGTCGACTTCATCGATAATCGCAAAATGGTGGCCGCGCTGGACGATCTGACTTCCGTCGTACGCCGTATTGTCGCGTAGGTAATCAAAACCGAGCTCGTTGTTAGTAACGTAGGTTACGTCAGCTGCATACGCCTCCTTCTTGGTAGCCGGACGCAAGAAGTCATAAAAAACCTGATAGGCGCCTGCCGTGTCGCGCACTGCATCTTCCTGTGCCGATACGTGGCTTGCATCATAGAGGTATGAGCCGGTCGAAGTAACGACGCCGAGCGAAAGTCCGAGAAAGTCGTACACCTGACCCATCCACGAGCCGTCGCGACGAGCGAGGTAGTCGTTTACTGTCACGACCTGAACGCCCTTCTTCGAGAGCGCATGGAGCGTTGCCGGGAGTGTTGCCACGAGCGTTTTACCCTCGCCCGTACGCATCTCGGCTATCTTGCCACGCGCGAGCGCAAGACCGCCGATAAGCTGCACATCGAAATGCGGTTGCGCGAGGGTGCGGCGAGCTGACTCCCGCACGTACGCAAATACCTCTGGGATGCCTGCCTCGGCCACAGCACCTGCCTCCTGCGCACGCGCGCGGACTGCTGCAAAACGAGTCTTAACTTCGTCGTCCGAAAGCGGGAGAAGCTCCTTCGTAAGACGGTTCGTCGCTTCCACGATTGGCGCAGCGCTCTTAAGGAAGGCGGCCGATTGATTTTGCGAAAAAAAACGGGAAAGTCCCTTCATTTACGAACTATACCACTTGGCTTTTTTCTTCGCCATTTTGCAGAAAACGCCTGCAGCAGTCCTTGGTGTGAACCCGTAGCCGCAGCCGAGGGCACGAACAGTAGACGTGAAAAAAGAAACGCGCCTCCCGTACGGGAGGCGCGTTTCTTTTTTCACTAGCGACGCTTAGCAGCGCGCTTCTTCGTAGTCTTCTTTTTGGCGACCTTCTTTACCGCCTTCTTCGCTTTCTTCTTTGCAGCCATGATAATGCGAATTAAAATTTCTTATATGTCGACCCACTTGCAAGAGAAAGTTCTTCTGCAAATGTTTCTGTGCATATTATTACGCGCGAAAATAAATTTTGTTAGAAGAAAATACTTTTCTGTGGATAACATGCAAAAAAGTTTTGCAGAATTTTTTTCTAAAAAATTATTTTTGCGTTGCAAAAAAATCACTACGCAGTAAATGTTTCGACTTCACGTTCGACTA
>JAJZPB010000012.1 GCA_021811365.1 bacterium | reverse complement strand
TTCCGATCTCGCGTAGTAAGGACTGCTCTTCAGTGCTGGTATGCGTTCCATACGCGACAGGGTACGCATAGCGCAGTGAACGGGTAGTGAAAGCGCACTTTTGCTCGCGCACCGCGAAAGCGTTCCGCGGCAGAGCTATGGAGCGTGGAACGAACGGTGCGGTGTACTAGAGCGAGAGTCGGATATGTTCACGCTTTCTTGTGGGGTACCGCACTAGGGTACGCTATGCATTTGCAACCGGCACGCGCTTTAGCTGACGGTAGCGCTTATTTTTTTGTGCTTTGTGGTGTGGCTGTGAGAACACGCGCGGTTTGCGTTTTTCGGTTGAATGCTCCGACAATCTTGAAAGGTACCCGCGGTCCGTGGTAGACGTAATGCTGCGCATGCAGACCTTACTTCCCAAAGCGTTCCAGTTTTACGAGCGCAGGGTAACTGAGATTCCATGAACAGCCCCCCGAAGAGAAGCGTGGTGCGATGGGCGCTGCTGACAGTTGTGTTCGTCTTCGCGTTCAGCGTCGGCTTGTATCTTTGGCTGCCCATTCGTCCTGCGCAAGCACCGATACTATTGCAGCAGGCAGGAGCGCCGCGCGCCGCACGCGCGCCGATAACGGCCACCTTCACGTGCGCAGGAGGAAAATCGATTGTCGCAACATTTCGTGTCGGAACGGACACGCGGGCCGCCGCGCCGGGCAGGCCGCCCTCGCCAAGCGGAGACGTCGAGTTGACGCTTGGCGGCGGGGAAGTGCTGACGCTGCCACGCACGATTTCCGCTAACGGCGCGCGCTACGCTACCGCAGACGAGTCAGTTGTGTTCTGGAATATCGGGAGTACCGCTACGCTCACCCAGAACGGCACGGCGACCTACGCCGACTGCGTAACAAAAGCCAAGTAGCGGCGGCCTGCGCCTCAGACCACCCGTTTTGGGCGCGCGTGGGGACAAGGCGCGCGCAAGAAGCGATACGCGTTACCATGAGGTCATATGTCCAGATTCATACGCGGTTCGGTTGTTGTGGGTGCGTTTATAGTAGTGCTCCTTACGGGCGCAGGGAGAAGTTTCGCAACGGTTCCGCCGACGCTCGCGCTTGCCGCGACCGGGTCGGGTGACCAGGTGACGGTACAGGTAACCGGCGATCCGAATGCGAGCGTTCTGCTTTCGTATAGTAAACCGGGTGCGGGGCCGACAATCGTGTCGCTCGGTACGACCAACGGGAGCGGTCAATTCACCGACACAATCTCCAGCGCGAGCTACGGTTTATCCTCGGGTCTTCCGGTGACCGCAATTCTTGGCGGTACGAGCGGCCCGAAGTCGCCTACGATGTATTGGCCGACCGTTACGAGTGCAAATGCGCTTTCGCTCGATCGCGCAGCGGTGGTAGTGTCCGTGGGCTCCTCAGCGAGCGTCTCCGTTTTGAATTCCGGCGGCTCGGCGCTGTATGTGTCGAACAACTCGAATCCCTCGATTGCGAACGTGAGCATCACCGGTTCGTCTGCGGCCATCGTCGGCAATGTGGTCGGCCAAACAACCGTTACGCTCTGCACCGTGGGCATAACTGCGAATTGCCCGAGCGTCTACGTGACCGTTACACAAGCGGGTTCGGGGCAGCTCTCCTTTAGTAACGCAAATCCATCCGTGGTGAGCGGACAGAACCTGCCGATTACAGTGACCGGGGGCACCGGTTCGTACGTGCTTATCAACAACACAAATCCGAGCACCATTAGCGCGACCCTGAGCGGTTCCGTGCTTACGCTTTCAACGGGCGCATCGACCGGATCTTCTTCAATCACCGTGTGCACGAGCGACCAGGCGCTCTGCGGCGTCGTTGTGGCATCGGCCGCAAGTACGAACTCGGTGACCGTTTCCTTCAGTACTAATGCGCCTGTAGTGGCAACAAACCAAAGCACGAACGTGAGTGTGTATGGTCCCACGGGCGTGCAGTTTTATGTGTCGAGCAATAGCAATCCGAGTATCGTGCAGGCGAATCTCTCAGGTACGACGCTTACGCTCACCGGTATCAGCGCGGGTACCTCCGCGATTTCTGTGTGCGCTTCGAGTGGTACCTGCGCCTCGGTAACTGCTACGGTTAGTGCGGTGGCGGCTATTGGGCCGATAACCCTGAGCCAAAATACGCTGACGCTTCAGCCGGGGTCGAATGTGGCCGTCACCGTTTCCGGCGGCCAGCCGCCGTATGCCCTTGTTGGCGGTTCTCCCTCCATAGCACAGGCGGTGCTCTCTGGTTCGACGCTTACCGTTACGGGCGTGGGAGCAGGGACGGCTTCGCTCGACGTATGTTCCTCAGGAGGCGGGTGTACGAACCTCAGCGTCACGGTGGGTGCGGCGGGTACGTCCGGAGTTACGCTCAGCCCGAGTACCGCGACGGTTGCGATAGGGCAGAGTGTAATCGTGTCCCTTTCGGGCGCTTCAAGCTACTACCTTTCCGGCAACACCAGTTCAAACGTAGCGACGGTCGCGGTAAGCGGCGCAATTGCATCGATTGCGGGTCTATCGCCCGGCAGCACGGTTGCGACCATTTGCGGTAGCGGATCTTCATGCGCCACGCTGTCGATTTCCGTTGCGGCGCCGGTTTCAACGGGAGGAAGTACGGGTAGCACGGTTGCGTCGCCGCCCGTCTCAAGTGGGTATACCTTTACCGAGTACCTTGCGCCGGGCAAACAGGATGCCGAAGTGCTCCAACTCCAAAAAACGCTCGCTGCCCAGGGGTACTTTACTCATGTGGCGACCGGGTACTACGGAGCGGTTACGGAAGCGGCGGTCATCAAATTTCAAGCGGCACATGGCATCGAGCAGCTCGGCGTCGTCGGCCCGTCGACGCGCGCGGCGCTCAATGCGCTTTCTGTCGCGAGTAGCTCCTCTGCTGCCAGCGCGACCGGTTCAGATATTTCAACCATGACGCTCGCACAGCTGAAACTAACCGTTCAGGAACTGCAAGCGCAGCTCAACCAGGTGCTTTCGCGCATTGCCCAGCTTTCGGGGAACTAAGGTTCCTGGGAGACACTGTCGTGGGTTCTCGTCACGGCGGAAACGCGCTTGCGTGAAGCAAGTTTCTGGGCGACAATGCGCGCGCTGGGTAGTCTCGTCCCTTGGCACGTGCAAGAGACGCTCGTTGCTGGCGTATAAGCATATTATGTGGCGACATCCTTTGCGGGCGATGCGTGCGTTACCAAAACCGGCGCTTATTGGCGCCGGTGTGGCACTCGTGGCGCTTATAGCGATAGGGCTTAATGCAGTATTCTCGACCAGTTCGGTTTCGACGGCGTCAGGAGCGCAAACGCCGCAGGTGCAGGTAGCGTCCGTTTCGAGCCTGACAAACGCGTCGGGCCCGCTTGAGGTAACGGGTACCGTTACCTCGCTCTCGCACGCAAATATTCTTGCCCAGACTTCGGGTGAACTGGTGAGTCTTTCGCATCAGCTCGGCGATCAAGTTGCTGCGGGCGATGTGATCGGTCAATTCGAAAATAGTAGCCAGCGGGCATCGGTGCAGCAGGCGCAAGGCGCGTACGACGCGGCCGTTGCCGCTCTTGAGCTCGCGAGCAATACGACCGCAGTGAATTCCGGCGTCACCTCCGGCAGCGCGCAACAGACTCTGCAGAACGCGCAGACGTCGTTGGAAACGGCGCTCTCGAGTGCCTATGCCGCCCTCGATGATGCGGTACATACCCGCGCTGACCTGCTGTTTACGAACGCCCGCACTTCTTCTCCTACTATCGCCCTTTCGGTTCCCGACAGCGTGCTAGTAAATCAGCTTCAGCAGGAGCGTTCAGGTCTTGATTCGCAGCTTGCGGATGCGCACACGGTTTCTGTCTCGGCAAGCACGAGCAATCTTGATAGCGCCGCGAGTACGATGATTCTCCATGCGCAGGCGGTTGCGCGTTTTATCTCGGGTCTTATTCGGGCGGTGAACGAAACGCCCCCTTCTCAGTCGGCCTCTGCTGCGACGCTTGCAGGCTATCAAACCTCGCTCGCAGCCGCGCAGAGCGAAGTGCTTTCGGCGATTTCGAGCGTGACTGCAGCAAAAGGCGCATACGACAACGCAGCGGCGGGTGCGATAACTGCGCAAAATGCGGCGACTGGCGGTACCCAGGGCAGTCTTGCCGTTGCACAGGCAAATGTTGATTCGGCGCTTGGCGCATTGAATGCCGCTAAAGCCAACCTCGAAAAGACTATCGTCCGAAGCCCGATTAGCGGCACCATTGTCAGCCTCCCCGTAAGCCAGGGGGATTTCGTGTCAGCCTTTTCCCCGGTCGCAAGCGTTTCGAATCCTAGCGCGCTCTATGTGGATACTACGGTCACGCCCGAAGACGCGAAGACCCTTAGCATCGGTAATGCGGCGGTTATCAACGGCGCGGTGCAGGGGAAGGTGACGTTTATCGCAAGTGCAATCGGCCCGAATGCTTCCGGCATCGAGGTGAAGGTCGGCATTACGGGAAACGCGAGCACGCTTACCGATGGTGCGGTCGTTTCGCTGTCACTTAATCGCAGTGAAACCGTACCGACGGCTTCGCCCGGCATGAAGAGCGCGTATCCAACCATCCCGATTAACGCCGCAAACATTCAGCCGACTGGCGCGGTGGTCTTTACCGTAAGCGCGAGCTCGACGCTCGTGGCGCATCCGGTTACGCTTGGCGCGATTCTTGGCGACCACGTAGCGGTGACGAACGGACTCTCCGGAACGGAGGCGATTGTGACGGATGCACGCGGCCTCTCTGCTGGAGAAACGGTCGCCGTTTCGACCTCGTCCCCTCTGTAAGATGCTCTGGCTCTGGCATTTTTTTCTTGAAAAGCGGCAGTTCAGTTACATGCTGCTCGGTACGCTCGTGGTTGCGGGCGTCTGGTCACTCGCGAGTATTCCGAAAGAGAACTTCCCGTCAATCACTATTCCTGACGGCTTTGTCGTCGTGACGATGCCGGGCGCCTCGGCATCGGACATGGAAACATTAGTCACCGATAAGCTCGAGGACCAGATTTCCGGTCTTTCCAATATTGACACGATGACCTCGAGCAGCGTCCTGGGAGTTTCGGAGGTAACGGTGCAGTTCTCCGCGGGCGCAAATATCGACCAGTCGATTCAGAACTTACGCGACGCTGTTTCAAAAGCGGTTCCCAACTTGCCTGCTGACGCGTCTGCTCCGCAGGTAACGAAAATCGATTTTAACGCGCAGCCGATTTTGGTTGCCTCTATCTCAAGCGACCTGCCGCCGTCGCTGTTTGCGCAACTCGGAAAAACAGTGTCAGACGAGCTTAAGAGCGTGACGGGTGTATCCGAAGTGGACGTTGCTGGCGTGCCCGTCCGGCAGGTAACCGTCGTGGTAAGTAAAGAAAAACTGGCGCAGTATAATCTCTCGCTTACCGGTGTCATCTCGGCAATCGCAGCGAGCAACGCGGCGCTTCCGGCGGGTTCAATTGAGATGGACGGAGTTAACTACAACGTTAACTTTAAAGGCGGACTGACCGACCCGTCGCAGCTCGATACGGTTGCGGTCGGATCAATGAATGGGTCGCCTATCTACCTGCGCGATATCGCGCTCATAAGCGATGGGCTTGCGCCAGCGACGACTTACTCGCGGCTTTCGCTTAACGGTAAGCCGAGCCAGCAGGCAATAACCCTTACGGTCTACAAGCAATCGAGCGCAAGTATCCAGGGCACAGCAGACGCCGTACGCGCGAAGCTTGCGGCGCTTAAGGCGACGACCCTTAACGGTCTTACCGTGTTCATTCCGCCTTCGACGGACCAGGGGACGCAGGTGGGGAAGCAGCTGGGCAACCTTGCCGATACCGGCCTGATTACCGTCACTCTTGTTATTGCAGTGCTCCTGCTTACGATAGGCTGGCGCGAGTCGCTTGTGGCGGCGCTCTCGATACCGATCTCGTTTCTAATTGCGTTTCTCGGGCTGTATCTCACCGGCAACACGCTCAACTTTATCAGTCTCTTCGCACTCATTCTTGCCGTAGGCATTTTGGTGGACTCGGGTATTGTGGTAACCGAAGCGATTCATGCGCGCCTACCGCGCTACGCCACGCCGCTTGAAGCGGCGTACGCGGCGCTCGCCGACTACGCCTGGCCGCTTATCGCGGGGACGATGACAACGGTCGCGGTTTTCGCTCCGCTTTTTTTCATACCGGGCATCATAGGACAGTTCATTGCCGGTATCCCGTATACGCTCGTTTTCGTGCTGATGGCCTCGATTTTTGTTGCGCTCGGACTTGTGCCGCTCATCGCTATTGTACTTACGAAGAAACGGCGCAATCGGCTTGAGGCGCTGCAGGATACGTATACGGAGCAGGTCACCGAGTGGTACAAGCGGACGCTTCGGCGAGGTCTTGAAAGTGCGCGCTTCCAACGATGGTTCATTCGCGGACTTTGGGCACTCTTCGTGCTTGCGCTTCTGCTGCCCATCTCAGGGTTGGTTCAGTCTGAGTTTTTCCCGCAAAGCAACCAGGATTATGTCTTTGTCAACATACAGACGCCACAGGGGACCGCACTTGCGCAGACCGACCTAGTCGCGCGCGAAGTTGAGGAACTTCTCTACAAAGATCCGCAGATAGCGTCTTTCCAGACAACCGTTGGGCAGAGTTCGGCGCTCGCCGGCGGCATGTCGGGTGGCACTAGCGGAAGCAACAACGCCAACATCACAATAAACTTGCCGGCTGGCCATTCGTTTACAAGCTCGCAGGTTGTTGCTGACCTGCAAAAGCGGCTCGCGCCGGTTACGGGCGCTACGATACAGGTGCTTCAGCCGAATACCGGATCGCCGTCTTCGGGTGCGCCAATCCAGATTCAGTTTGAAGGCAACGATCTCAACGCGCTTGTCGAGGCGGCAGACAAGGGTAAACAGCTGCTCTCGACCTTTCCGCATGTGACGAATATCACCTCGAGTACGCAAAGCAACGGGACCGAGTTTGACCTTACGATTGACCGTGCGAAGGCGGCGGCGCTCGGCGTAAGTACGGTACAGATTGCGCAAACGCTGCGCGCCGCGATAAACGGCACAAAAGCGACTACTATCACCACGCCCGGCCAAAACATCGACGTAGTTGTGAAGCTTAACCTGAACCCGAACTACACGACGCCGAATCAAACCTCGCAGACCACCATCGACAGCATCCAGAATCTCACCATCCAGGGGAGCAAAGGCCCGGTGCTACTCGGTTCTGTTCTTACGCCAACCTTGGGACAAAGCAATGCGAGCATCGCACATAAGGACAAGGTGCGCATAGAGACCGTCTCTGCATACCCTGACACGCACACGACGGCGACTGCGGTGACCGCCGAATTTCAGAAGCATTTAGGCGAGCTCAATTTGCCGCCGGGCGTAAGCGTCTCGTACGGGGGCGAGACGCAGAACGTGAACCAGTCGTTTTCAAACATGCTTATCGCGCTCATGGCGGGCCTCGTGCTCATGTTCATGATTCTCATCATAGCGTTCAACTCATTCCGCTACACTTTCTCGCTTCTCGTAATCGTACCGCTTTCGCTCATCGGCGTGATCGATGGCCTCGCGCTTACGGGGCAGCCGGTGTCCTTTTCTTCGCTACTAGGAATCATTGCGCTCGGCGGCGTGATTATCAACCACGCGATTATTCTCATGGACTCCATGATCCATCGCATGCGTACCGAGTCTGGCCGGCCGGTTATAGATGTGGTAGTCGACGCTGCTGCGACCCGATTGCGGCCTATTGTTCTCACAACCGTTGCTACCATCATCGGCATGGTGCCGCTTTCCTTCACGAACGCGACTTGGGGACCGCTCGCGTACTCAATCATGTTCGGGCTCGCCTTTGCTATTGTGCTTACACTCGCCCTTGTGCCGGTGCTGTTCTATAGAATCCAGATGCGTGCAGCAAAAAAAGCTAGTAAGTAAGCTGTATTTGATACAAAAAGCGCGGCCAAGGCGCAGAGATTGACACATTGAGTTACGTATGGTACAGTAGTTTTCAGGATGCATTGCCACGGTGCGTCTGCGAATGCTTCCACGCGATTAACTGATTGTCGCGCGGACGGTGTTTACAGATTATGCAAAGTGGGTCATCGCATGTGCAGCAAGAGGAAGGTCAAATGCGTTTGAGCGTTATCGTGCTGGTCACCGCCATGCTGGCGGTTGGCTACTTTGCCGCAACACCAGTTGCCATGTCGCGGCACCTCTTTGCGTCGGTCCATGTCGCCGTCGCAAAGGTCGCTTCAAGGTGAGGCGGTCGCGACACCGCGCGGAGCATCTCCGCAGGTTCTTTTTGCAGGTTCGATTCCTGCCGCAAGGGGTCACGCGTAGCTGGCCCATCTTCTTGAGCGTACGATTATCTGAATCGCGCATTCAAGAAGCGTAAGCACAAAAATTGCTGCTGTAATAATGGGTGCGGAAAGCCGGCGTTTCCACACCACTGGCAGGGTTGTACATCTGGGTGGCATCGATGCCAGCAGATATGGTAGTGTGCAGGTGATATTGCAATGAAGCTCGTACCGCTCGACAAGAATGAAAGCTACTGGCTTTTGGACGAAGAGCTCATAGACTATGCGCGCGCTTTCGAGCGTGAAGCGCTTGCGACGTACCCATCCTATGACGAACTACGGGCGACTATCGCCACGTACGCGGGCGTTCCGCCGGAGATGGTGCTTGCGACGCCCGGCTCGGATGCCGCCATAGAGCATCTTGCGCGCCTGTATGCGGGCAACGGAAAACGCACCGTTCTGCCCGTCCCGACCTTTTATGGGTACGAAACCATTTTAGGTCGGGTTGGGGCAGAGCTCCGTCCGGTTACGTACGACATGGATGACGATGAGTTTGTGTTTCCGGTTGAAGGAACAATTGAGGCGCTCGCTGATGCGAGCGTTATTTTTTTATGCCAGCCGAATAACCCGCTCGGTTGCCCGATACCCGATGCAGCTATCGATACCATTGTTGCAGCAGTTCACGGTACCGACACGGTCCTCGTGTCGGACGAGGCGTATTTTGAATTTTCGGGCCGGACCATGCTGCCGTTCCTATCTGCGTTGCCGAACCTAGTAATCGTGCGTACGTTTTCAAAAGGATTCGGCGTCCCGGGTGCGCGCGTAGGGTACGTTATTGCCGCGCCGGAACGCATACGCGCACTTGAGGCGCAGCTGCTCATGAGTCCAATTGCGCACGTAAGCTCAGTCGCCGTGCAGGCGCTGCTCGCGCATGCTGATGAAATCGAAGCACGGCGGGAGCTCGTTATCGTCGAGCGCGACCGCTTCTCCGAAGCGCTTGCGGCGATTCCGGGCATGGTCGTGTATCCGTCGGAGACGAACTTCGTGCTCGTACGCGTCCCCAATGCGCGCGAGGCACGGGACGCGCTCTTGGCGGAAGGCGTGCGGGTTGCCCTTGGGGAACCGATGACGCGGTTCCCCGACGCAAAACGGCTTCTCGCAGACACACTTCGCATCGCGGTGCCTTCGCCGGAAGACCGGATAAAAGTTGAGCTCACGTTCAATCACTCTTTACAAAAAAGCAAGTCCGTGGTTACATATGCACCATAAAATCAATATATGTCCACCTCTGGTATAGCGCCCAAAAAAAGCCCGCTCCTTCTAGCTGCTCCATCCTCTGGCGTTCAAAGGCTGTCTCTCAAAGGAATAAAAAGCGCGGAGTGGGATCGGCTCGAAAAAGCGCACAGACTTCGGTTATTCAGGCGGGCAGCACGGCGGGTTCCGGCATACCGCTCCTTCCTTAAGGAGGCCAAGGTGCAGCCTGAAGCAGTCCGCTCGGGAGAGGCGTTCTCGGCACTACCGATAACGAACAAAGCAAACTACCTAAAAATTAACCCGCTTTCGTCGCTTTTTTGGGATGGGTCTATGAGGGAGCCGCACGTGCTAACTTCGACTTCAGGTTCGACAGGGACACCAACCTACTTTGGCAGATCTCAGAAAGTGGACGAGCAGTCCTCCAACGTGCACGAACTCATTTTCAACGCGAGCTCGTTGGATCGAAGGGAATCAACCTTGCTCATAGTTTGCTTTGGCATGGGTGTGTGGATTGGTGGCATCATAACCTACCAAGCGTTCGAAGGTATGAGTAGGCGTGGGTACCCCATTTCAATTTTGACCCCCGGCATTAATAAAGCCGAGATTTTGAAGGCACTACGGGACCTTGCGCCGCATTATAGCCAGCTCATTCTTGCTGGCTACCCGCCTTTCCTTAAAGACGTGGTTGATGAAGCGTCGACTCAGGGCATTTCTTTTGCGCAACATCGCGTGCTGCTCTTGTTTGCTGCAGAAGCGTTTACTGAGGGGTTCCGCGAATATGTCGCAAAAAAGGTCGGCGTCCAGAATTCGCTTACCGACACGATCAACATTTATGGAAGCGCCGATATAGGGACCATGGCGTTCGAGACCCCGATCTCGATACTGGCACGCCGACTAGCACAGAAGGATAGCGTTATTTTTGCCGACCTATTCCACGGAGCGAAAAAAACTCCGACCTTGGCGCAGTACATTCCGCACTACGTGTCGTTTGAAGCTCCAGGGGGGGAAGTGCTTATTACGGGCGACAGCGCTTTGCCGCTCTTGCGGTACTCCATAGGGGACCGTGGTGGGGTGTTCACGTATGCGGAGCTGGTCGAACGCTTTAAGGAGCACGGCATAGACCTCAGTAAAGAGGCAAGAGCATCGGGCATCGGACAGTCCGTCCTTGAACTGCCATTTGTGTTTGTTTATGAGCGCGCGGACTTTTCAACTACCCTGTACGGGCTTCAGGTATATCCTGAAACGATCCGCGAAGTGCTCATTGATCAACGGTTTAGCGAGCACGTGACTGGGAAGCTCGCACTCACGACTAAATTCGATGACGAACAGAATCAGTACCTCGAAATCAACATTGAGCTGAAGCCAAGGTGCGAAGTAGAAGTAAGGCTAAGGGCGGAGTTGCAGGCAGAGATCACTCGCAACCTGCGCGAAAAAAATTCTGAGTTCCACGAGCTCTCGGACTTTCTTGGAGAGCGCGCCGAGCCGAAGCTCGTCTTCTGGCCATATGAGGACCCGCTGTATTTTAAGCCGGGCATTAAGCAGGCGTGGGTCGTCCGTCCGAAATCGTAATGCTTGTTGCGTTATTCCGGTTACGTGCGTGATACACTTCTTGCGTATATGCCACAAAGTCTCGCTGAATTTGAAAGAGCATTCGCTAGCGCAGGCGATGATTGTGCTGCTCAGATTCGAGTTCTGCTAGCGGGTGCAGTACGCGCTCCTTCTACACACAATTGCCAACCGTGGCGGTTTCGTATTGATGGGCACACGCTTGAGGTGTTTCTGGACGATCGTATCCGTCTACCGTATTCAGATAAGGATGCGCATTATGCGCACATAAGCATTGGATTTCTTCTCCATCATTTGAAAGTGTTGGGCGATTTTTTGGGTATGCATCCGGAGATTGTCGTTACGGCCGGTCGGGTGCCACTGGCGGTTATTACGTTCTCATCACCGAGTAAAGAGGAAGCGGATGCTTTTTTGCGGGAATGCGCGCAGGCGATCTTCCAGCGGCGGAATCGTCGGGGGGTTTTTTCTCCAACTCCTATTCCCGCGGATTTACTTGCCAGGCTGCAAACATCGCCAAGCGAATTGCCTACCGGACTCCTGTCGCAACCGCGGTCGATGATTACTAAACGGTCAACGGCGCAGCGTATTGGCGTGCTTACACTCGCGACTATGGAACAAGTATATAAGCAACCGGCATTCAGGCGGGAGATGGCACAATGGATTGTTCCGACTGGATCGTCGCGCAGGGACGGTATCCCAGGCTACTCACTTAACCAGTCGCGCGTCGTGTCCTGGATACTCCCACACATTCTGCGTCGGTTTAATATCGGGAAAGTCCCCGGGAAAAACTCTGCTGCTGCTCTTGCGTCCGCGCCGGTAATCTTTGCGTTCGGCGCGGACAACAGTCGAGTCCAGTGGCTGTCGGTAGGATATGAAGCTTCGCGCATCATCATCAGCGTTACGGCACAGGGCTTCGACGCCTCAGTATACGTGGCAACGGCAGAGTTACCGGACATTCGTGAGGAGGTTACAGAATTATGTAATCTTTCCAAGCCGCTTTGTTTTCTTTTTGCTGTCGGAAAGCTCGATGGCGCAGTCACGTGGTATACACCGCGCGTTCCTATTGAGGATAAGATAATAGTGTAATCATATAATTTTGATGTATGGGAAATCACTCGTTCGTCACGCTTTTTAATCCAAAGAATGCCTCGGATGCTCGGAAGATCCAAACGTTGCGCCAGGCCGGGTACTCTTTTATAGATACCTATGCAGAACAGCGTGCTGAACTTGCCGAGATTCGTGATCCGCAAGCCGTTGGGAAGCCTCCACAAGCACTGTTGGAAGATCCTGGAGAGCGCGTCGTGCTTTATCCTTGGCGCCGCACGCTTGTGCGCATCGTTGGGCCCGAATCCTATCAGGAGTTGCGTACGAATCGCAATCGTGACCTTCTCACAGCATCCGAGCAAGAGCGTTTTGCTTCCTTCCATATTGGCTTCGCGGGTCTGAATGTGGGTAATCCAGGTGCCGTTTGTGTGGCGCTTGAGGGCGGCAGTCGGCAGATGAAGTTAACGGACCTAGACGCGCTTTCGCTTACTAACTTAAACCGCTTCCGCGCAGGCCTTCCGGATTTGGGCGTCAATAAAGCAACGCTTACCGCGCGACAAATTCTTGAGGTTGACCCTTACTACAAATTAGAGCTCAGAGATGATGGTTTGAGGGGCGATACTGTCTCGTCATTTTTGTGCGAACCAAAACTCAATCTTTTAGTTGAAGAAATGGATGCGCTTCCGCTTAAGATTGCAGTTCGTAACGAAGCAAAAAGACAAAGAATTCCAGTGATAATGGTGACAGGGAACGGCGAAGGCGTTTTGTTGGATGTGGAACGGTATGATGAGGAGGACGACCTCGAACTGCTTAACGGACTCATGGAGCCTAGAGTTTTAAAATCGATTATGCAGCCACCCACCCCAATGCCGCCTCGCGATAAAGTGGCGCTCGCGCGCGATTTTATGGGCGTGTCATACCTGGATAAGCGCTTAGTGGACTCCTTCGAGAAGTTTGGAACGGAACTCGTGGGTATTCCACAGCTCGCGGAATCCTCGTTTATGCGAGGTGCCGCGCTCTGTTACGCAGCGAAAGCCATTGCACTCGGGCGCCCGCTCCCGAGTGGGCGATACGCTTTTTCCTTTAATGAACACCTGAGACCAGTGAAGTTCTAGTATGGCGTTTGTTGCTAATATCGATCTTCTTTGGGTTGGTCTTGCAGTTGCGGGTGCGGGGATGCTTGGTGTTTCGATCTATTTTTCTGACACAAAAAGTGCCACCGCAAGGGCATTTCTGCTATTTGCGCTGCTAAGCATTTTCTGGAGCATTGCGAATTTTGCAAGTGTACGTGCGGGGGGTTCTGAAGCAGTACTTTGGTTAATTCGTGCAGTACTTTTTTTCGCTATTTGGCACGCGTTCTCTTTTTGTGTCCTTGCGTGGCAGTTTCCTGAACGCACGCCCGTATTTTCCCGCCCGGTATTTATCGGCTTAGTGTCCTGGACCGGAATGATTTCTATAATCGTTTTGACGCCGGTAGTATACGAAGCGGTCACTGCGCTTTCGCCAGCCGTAGAAACGCGTACTGGACCCGGCGTAATTCTTTTCGGCCTTACGGTGGTGGCATTCGTTACGAGCGGGATTGCTATATTGGTGCGCAAGTTTCTTCGAGCCGAAGGATATGCTCGCCGACAGCTTTCGTTCGTGATCGTTGGTATGGCGATTACTTTTTTCTTTCTTGTGGCCTTTGACTTTCTCTTCCCGGCATTCTTGAATATCGCAACCCTGGTTCCATACGGAGGCCTTTTTTTGCTTCCTTTC
Organism: bacterium; assembly: GCA_021811365.1. Lineage (GTDB taxonomy): Bacteria > Patescibacteriota > Minisyncoccia > Phycocordibacterales > Phycocordibacteraceae > C7867-001. Next base: position 7,422 of record JAJZPB010000012.1, on the reverse strand, counting down.
ATTGTGGGAACAGCATACGCGATTCTTCGCTATCGACTCTTCAATGTACGCGTAGCGCTCTTTGGACTGCTCATCTTCTTGCTTGCAACCGCAACCTTTTTCGACGTGCTCCTCTCCAACTCTGTAGAGCAGGTACTGTATCGAGTTTTCGAGCTCGTACTAGTTCTCGTTGCGGGCGTTTGGCTTATTCGTAGTATGGTTCACGAATTTGAGCTCGAAGAAGAACTGCGGGCGATCAATGCGCGGCAGGAGGGGCTCATTCACTTCATCGGGCACGAGGTAAAGGGGTTTTTGACGAAGGCGCAGGGCGCGCTTTCGATGCTTGTTGAAGGAGACTTCGGCGCGCTACCGCAGGAGGCTTTGGGAGTTGCCACGCAGGCGCTGCACGAAACGCAAGACGGCGTCACAAGCGTCAGCGAAATTCTCAAGGCGGCAAATCTCAAGCGCGGCACCGTTGAGTTCCACAAAGAGCCGTTCGACCTCAAGGTGCTCGCGGCAGAGTCGGTAGAGAAGGCGCGCTCTGCAGCGAAGGCCAAGGGGCTTGCGCTTTCGTTTAGCGCTGAAGACGGCGGCTTTACTTTTGTCGGTGACGAGGGCGAGATCGGTAGCCATGTGCTGCGCAACCTTATCGACAACGCGATAAACTACACGCCTTCTGGCAGCATCGATGTCTCGCTTAAAAAGGCAGGTGACCGATATCTGTTCGTCGTGAAAGACACCGGCGTTGGTATTTCGGACGAAGATAGGGCGCATCTCTTTACCGAAGGTGGCCACGGCAAAGACTCGCAGCGAGTAAACGTACACTCGACCGGCTACGGTTTGTATATCGCGAAGCAGGTCGCCGAGGCACAGGGCGGCACGATTCGCGCTGAATCGGATGGACCCGGGAAGGGGTCAGCGTTTACTGTAGAGTTTCCTGCGTCCTAGCGCTCGTTCGATAAAAGGTGGAGTGAGAAAATGAAGAGTGCCGCCCCGATGGGGCGGCACAGTTTTTGGTTTAGACGCAAGTTTCAGCGCTGACGAGCGCACACTGTTCGTCGGTCAGGTTTGGTAAGGCTTTTGTCCGTTCATTGTCGCTCCACAAGCGTTCCCAGTCTTCGCGGAACGGCTCAAGCAGTATTTCGTCCACGAAGCTGCCGTTATAGAAGTGCTGTTTCTTGTGTCAGCCGCAAATCGTGTAGCCGTACTTGAGTAGGTGCCCGAGGCTGCGTACGTTGAACGTTTTTACCTGCGAAGTGAGCTTGCGCAGCCCTTTTACGCGAAAGGCGCGGCATCCGAGCAAAAGCTTCGCTTCAGTTCCGTACCCTTTCCGAAAAAGATCTTTCTCGAAGATGATCAAGCCGGTGCCAGCACGACCGTCGGGTCAGATAATGCGATGCAGTCCCGTGTGGCCGACATATTCGGGATCGGTGTCGTCGTGGTGCAGCGTATAGAGAACATATTGTCCGTACCGACGCTACTGCGCTTGGTAAGACCGTCGTACCATTCGTACTTCATTTCAAGCGAGGCGGGAGGACGCATGACTAGGCCCTCGGTCACTTCCAGATTATTCAAGAGTGGGGTCACGATCGAGATGCAGTCGCGGCTCATGACGCCAAGTGATACGTTCACGAGTCCGCGATATACAACAATCAGATCAGACATGGTCCGTACCTTTTTCTGCCAAAGAACATGTTCTGCTCAAGAAGACGAAAACCTCTCGGCTTCCTCAGGGCCGAGAGGTTTCTTAAAGGGGAGAAGAAAAATCGCGGCTATGCGCAAGAGAAAGACGAAAGGTCGGCGACCTTTCCCATTTCGATTGCGTAGCTGCAGCGATTTCCGAACATGTTACAAATATACTTGTTTCAGCTATTGTCAACTTTCAAGTGACGCCCCCTTGATTTTAGTCTCTATGCTATAGGAGTGATAGGTGTTCTGATACTTGACAAAAAAGTGTAGGTAAAATCATGACAACCTCAAGAAAATTCCAGCGTACCAAGGAAGACTTCACCTGCGAACGGTGCGGTTTCTTTGTGCGCGGAAGCGGCTACACCAATCACTGTCCGCAGTGTCTGTGGAGCAAGCACGTTGACGTGAACCCAGGCGACCGCCAGGCGACATGCCAAGGACCCATGGAACCCGTGGGCGTGGAGCTCAAGGGTGGAGAATACACCATTCTCCATCGCTGTGTCTCATGCGGTTTTGAGAAGCGAAACAAGATGGCGAAGGATGACAACTTCGACGCTATCTTGAAACTCTCAAGTCGCCCAACCAAACGGTAGAAGTACCAGAAAGGAGTAAGTTCAATGAAAGCGAAGTCCAGTTCCGGCACGCCGTTGCCGCTGGTCCAGCCCGATTGGTCGCCGGTCGCAACGGTGCGATGCGATTACTAATCGGCTGGACGACGCGAAGACGGCAAGTACGTCGAGCACGATACGATTCCTCATCTCGAGTGTTACAGTACGGAGACTATGCATCCTGAAACGGTAAAATCGGCCCGGGTGTGGCCAGTGCTGCGCGCGTATGGCAGGGCGGCGCGGAAATATCCGAAGCTTCTCTCCTTTGCCGTCGGGGCGACGGTGCTCATCAGCTCAGCGAGCATCATCGCGCCGCTTTTTCTGCGTACGTTTATAAACGTGCTCGCGGCAAGCGCTCCCTCCGCACTCGCGGTGCGTGCCCTCTTGGTGACGCTCGCATTTTTTGCACTTACGAACTTCGCCGGCTGGGTCGGTCAGCGTGTGCGGATGCTCTCGCTCAATTGTATCGACGCACTCGCGATGGCTGACCTTTACAACGAGGCCTTCGGCTATCTGCTCGGTCATGCACATGAGTTTTTTATTTCCAACTTCACCGGTACACTCACTCGTCGCGTGACACGCTATTCAAATTCTTTCGAGCAGGTGATGGACAATCTCCTGATGAATTTCCTGCCAGCACTTCTTTTTGCTGTCGGCGTTATCGGCGTGCTCTCTTTTCGCAGCATCTATCTCGGAGCAGGGTTGCTTGCTTGGACCGTCGCATTTGTGTACCTGCAGTTCACCATGATGCTGTGGCGCCAGCCGCTACGCAACGCGCGCACGGCACAAGACAGCAGAATAACCGGCTTCCTCTCCGACGCAATGACGAACCACTCGGCCATAACCGCTTTTGCCGCCGTGCCGTACGAGCGCGCATCCTTCCGGCAGACGGTCGCTCTGTGGTATGCGGCTACGAAGAAGTCATGGGATGCGGACGCGTGGGTGTATGGCGTTCAAGGCCTTTTTGCTATCGCCATCGAGACGGCGCTCCTCGTCGGGGCCGTCTTTTTGTGGCGACGCGGTATCGTCACGGTCGGCGACTTTGTGCTCATCCAAGTGTATATCCTCGGCCTGATGAATCAGCTCTGGGGCATCGGCCGCAACATGCGCCAGCTCTATGATGCGTTTGCCGACGCGACGGAAATGCTCGACATTCTTGAAACACCGCACGCGATTCTCGATCTGCCCGGCGCCGCACCGCTCGCGGTCACCGAGGGGGCAATTCGTTTCGACCATGTTCTTTTCACGTACCGCGACGGCCAGGCGGTGCTGCGCGAGCTTGACTTGGCCATCGCGCCGCACGAAAAAGTGGCACTGGTCGGCTCTTCCGGCGCAGGGAAGTCGACCGTAACGAAGTTGCTGTTGCGGCTCTATGACGTGAGCGAGGGCACCATCAGTATTGACGGGCAGGACATCGCACGCGTCTCTCAAGAGAGCTTGCGAGAGGCCATTGCGCTCGTGCCACAGGAGCCGATGCTCTTTCACCGGACGCTTCTCGATAACATTCGCTATGGCAAAATCGGCGCGACGGACGAGGACGTGTTTGTGGCTGCGAAGCAGGCTCACTGCCACGAGTTTATCAGTCGCTATCCGGAAGGATTCGATACCATGGTCGGCGAGCGCGGCGTCAAGCTTTCTGGCGGCGAGCGCCAGCGCGTCGCCATCGCGCGCGCGATTCTGAAAAACGCTCCCATTCTCATTCTGGACGAGGCAACCTCGAGCCTCGACTCGGAATCCGAAGCGCTCATTCAGGACGCACTCGCGAAGCTCATGGAAGGGAAGACGGTCATCGCTATAGCGCACCGGCTCTCAACCGTGATGAAAATGGATCGCATCGTCGTTATGGAGGAGGGGCGGGTCGCGCTCGCCGGTTCGCATGCGGAGCTCCTTGCTCAGGGAAGTAATCTCTATAAGAAGCTCTGGGAGATTCAGGCGGGCGGCTTTGCCGTCGACGCGCCTGTTGTTTCCGAAGACTGATTTTGCTACTGTCTGTCTATTGCCGGCGTAGTTCAAGAGTTAGAACGAGGGACTCATAAACCCTAGACGGTGGCGCGACTCCACCCGCCGGCACCCATTTGAAAATGTACGGGAATCACGGTATTCTCTCGTGGTAGCCGCCTTAACGTTTACCCGCTTGCGGGAGTAGCTCAATTGGTTAGAGCGCCGCCCTGTCACGGCGGAGGTTGCGGGTTCAAGTCCCGTCTCTCGCGCAAATGGAGACGCCCTTCGGGGCGTTTTCCATTTGTGCGAGAGTTCGGAACGGAGCTCCGAAAGGGACTTGAAGCGCGGAGCTATATCGAGCCAGTAAGCGCTAATAGCGAGCGGGGGTCGCGACCGAGCTGAGCGACGGCGAGGCGAGAGTGGTGACCAAGAGTGTAATCACCGTGTCCCATCTCTCACGCTCAAAAAATATCAACCTACAATCGGCTCCCTACAGGGAGAACCTTAGGACGTTGGGGCCTCAGACACTAAACTGCCCGACTCTAACACTTTATGTTAGGGATTTTCTCAGTATTAAATCAAAAAAATGCCAGTGCTTTGCTCGCTTCTCCTTCTCTGTGTATTCGCGCTCCTCTGTTTTAACTATCTCGAATTTTCCAACGAGGGATTGGACCTCGGCTTCCGAATGAAAAATCATACCGGGCCGTCCGAACCAGTCGTCGCGGGTGCTAAACAACTGACCAACGAAAATGCCTCCCTTCTTGAGCGAACTATAAATGGCAACCCAGACTTTTTGGAAATCCTGTCTATCAAAGGGCAATGAGTACTGTGCAGAAATCAAATCGAACTGTTCAGCAGGGAATTCATAAGCGCTAAACGGCATCTGATGATATGAGAACTGCCCCGACCCGGCGTCGATTTTTTTGAATGGGGGAGTGATATCTACGGCAACAACCTCTCCAAATCTTTGTGCGAGAAGAAAACTTGCGTCGTTAAGCGCCCCCGCACCAAGATCAAGAGCGCTTCCTTTCCCTTGTACATACTGAAGCGCTTCTTGAAGCAAAGGGCGAGGCGCGCCACCGGCAGTTCGCTCTTGGTACTCCTGCCATCTTTGTATCTCTGCAGGATTATCCACAAACTCAGTATACCCCCAACAGTGAATAGCGGGGTGGAGTATTCCGTAGCGCTGTTTCGTTCGTCAACGACGAATATATACCCCGATGTTCCCGCATTTTGGTTTCAGTAGCGCGCGCTGGCGCCCTCCCCGCGGATGCACAAAGGCCGCCCACCTGGGCAGCCTTTGTGCTCAGAGGATTTCTTTAGGTACAAAGGCGGCAAGCATGGCTTGATAGTCTTCAGGAAACGCATGGAGTTTTGCGGCGTTACGCAAGAGGTCCAGGTATTCGTTTGAAGTGGGGATCGGTTCCTGTTTGTTCACGACTTCGTAGGTCACAGCCTCCTGGTCTTCACCGCTATGGGTAACGGTGACGGTGACGCGCTGGTAGTGAATCGGGTGTCCCTCATGCGCATTCATGCGCTCCTGGTCCTCGTCGGTAAGACGATAGAGTAGTCCATATACCAGCGCGCCGTCTTTCGGCACGACATCCGCGCAGCCGCATTTGCGTTTTTGCGAATAAATAGTGAAAGCAAGTTCGTAGTTCTTGAGGACCGCGGGTCCCAATAGTTCTGCGTTCGGACAACGTTCTTTCATTTGCGCGGCGTCCATGTTTGAACCGTAGGCGAAGTAGAGAGTCATAGAAGGATAATTGTAAACGTAAATGTACGGAAAGGTGTGCGTGGTGTTGGGTCACGCACACCGGAGAAGATTACGCCGTTGCCAACGCCTCTTGGCAGAGTTCGTGGCAGCGTTGAGCCCACGAGCAGATACGTGTCGTCGAGTTGGTTGCACCGAACATGCGGAACTCGATTGTGCCGTGTTTTGAGATACGGATGAGTGTCCAGCATTTGCGCGGGTCTTCTACGAACCCCTGACGGCACGCGGTCTCATAGTACGCTTCCCACGAACGGTACGGCGTTGGTTTGTAGTACGGCACCATCTGTTTGTAGAGCAGAAGCCGTTCGCCAGATGAGCCGTCTCCGAGCGAGCTGAGCTCATCGCAGAATTTGCAGACGTGGTTGTATACAGTGAGCGCCGTTTTGTAATCCGGCATACCAATGTGTACATGCGTGCCTGCAATTCGACACGCTGCCCTCAGGATATGGCGGGGCATATCCCGCGTAATCTCCTGGTACCTGCCCGTAGGGTCGGGGTAGACATCGAGCGGCATGGTGTACGGGCCGACTTCAGTAGCAAGCGCGATGAGCCGGTGCCGAGCGAGTACTGCACCTAAAACATCGTCTTGGGCGACTAGGTGTCTCGCTAGGTTCTCAAGCGTGGTTGGCCCTACGCGACTCTCGACCTGGCAGGCAGACAGCTCGTGTCCGAATGCGGCAGAATCGAGATCAGCGAGCACTTGTGCCGCCAAAGGAACGGGTATACCGGAACATAGAGCGAGGAAACGCTCGCGCTCTACACCGACGTTGCCTGCTTTCTTGGGGCAGAAGTTGAACAGCTTCGTGAAGTTCTCGAAAGACACGGCGGATCTCCTTGAAAGAACTACGGTTGTCACACGACCGGTACCGAGGGTTTCCAAAAGAAAACTCCCCGCCCCTTTGTACGTCGAAAAGACGCACAAAGGGGCGGGGAGTTCTCGAGGAGATTCCGCGCGGTGCCACCCTTTTTCTGCAGACGTGAACGCCTGCACTTACCGACTCAGACGCCTTGCGGCCGACATCGGGTGTCTCATGGTTACGGGAGATGCCGGGTCTCTACTAGCGCAGAGGCCATCCTGCCTTATGGCGATCTTGGCCCAACCCCGCGCGTTTGCGCGGGACCGAAATCATGGATGTTGCGGTTGTGACGAACGACGGGCCTGTTCGAAGTGTAACATGCTTGCTCGACGTGTAAAGTGAGGCGCTCAGTTTTCGGGGCAGCTAGCGACTGAGATGTTTTGGCATAGTCTTGTATAGTTTGGTTGCTGCCTCTATGAACCCTGAACACCTCACGAAGTTGCGTGCTGATTTCCAGCTCGGGGACGTTCTTGAGATAGCCGAGAGTACGGAGGGCGTTTTGAATAGAAACTACATACTCCGCACGAATGTTGGGAAATTTTTCGTAAAGCATGTTCGGGATAAGGCAAAAGAT